>JBEGSP010000024.1:0-7014 GCA_041179845.1 Pseudomonadota bacterium | reverse complement strand
GATTGATGCAGCGCGTTGGTTTTGCCAGCAAAGGTTTATTCGTCATGGATGGCTCGCGCCGCAGCGCTCATGGCAACGCCTATTTTTCTGGCTTTGGCTCCGCAAAACGCATCGTTTTTTTTGATACCTTGCTATCACGTCTGGCGCCGAATGAAATCGAAGCGGTACTCGCACACGAGTTGGGTCACTTTAAGCTGAATCACGTGATCAAACGCATAGCCATCATGTTCATCATCTCACTAGGCTTTTTAGCGCTACTGGGATATTTGAAAAATCAAACGTGGTTTTATCTGGGCTTGGGTGTACTGCCCATGATGGATGCGAGTAATGATGCGATGGCGCTAATTTTGTTTATGTTCGCCCTACCGGTATTCACCTTTCTTTTTTCGCCGCTACTGTCGCTGACATCGCGCAAAAATGAATTTGAAGCCGATGCCTTCGCTGCAAAGCATAGTAATTCTCAAGATCTGGTGTCGGCTTTGGTAAAACTGTATGAAGACAATGCCTCGACGCTTACGCCTGACCCGCTTCATTCTGCGTTTTACGATTCTCACCCACCTGCCAGCGCGCGTATTCAGCGATTGCTAGCTAGCTGATGAGCGCATGAATAGGGCCGAACTGCTACAGCAATCTTGCCGTCATCTGGAGCAGTCGGCCACGCCTGAACGCATTACGCAAGCGCTTACTTTTTTACCAGAGTGGGCGCTAATGCAAGACCAACTCGTTCGTCGGTTTCGATTCACTGATTATCACCAGACGATGGCGTTTGTGAATGCCATCGCCACTCTCATCCATGAGCAAGACCATCATCCTGAATTAGTAGTTGGGTACAACTACTGCACGGTTCATTACAGCACCCATTCAGTCAACAATGGCAAGGGTGGTATCTCTGAAAATGATTTCATCTGCGCTGCGAAAATTGATGATGTGTTTGTTCATCACTTCAGTTAATTCATGACCGAGCATAACGGTCTGATCATTGCTGCACATGGCCGACACTATTTAGCTCAGTCGGAAGGTAAGCTGTATCTGTGTGTGACGCGTGGAAAAAAAAGCGATATCGCCACGGGTGATCGAGTGCGTTTCAAAGAAACCTCGCCGGATCAGGGCGTGATCGAAGAAATTCTCCCTCGCACAACTCTGCTGTATCGCTCAGACCAGTACAAATCCAAATTATTAGCCGCCAACGTTAGCCAGTTATTCATCGTCGTTGCCACTGAACCCGGATTTAGTGATGATCTGATTTCACGTGCATTAGTGGCAGCGAATGCCACGGGTATAGCAGCGCATTTACTACTCAATAAAATTGATCTTGAACCGCGTTTACATGCAGCACGCGATCGCTTAAAGCTCTACGCTGGGTTAGGTTATCCCGTCCATGAAATGAGTGCTCGTCTACACCCTGAACAAACGCGCGCGCAACTTTTACCTCTGCTGACCGGGCAATCGACCATATTGATCGGTCAATCAGGAATGGGTAAATCGTCGCTAGTAAATTTGCTCGTACCCGATGCCGACATGGCAGTCACTGAAATTTCGCAACGTTTAGATAGCGGCAAACACACCACCACGTTCACCCGTCTGTTGGCACTGGATGAAAACAGCAGCATTATCGATTCCCCAGGATTTCAGGAATTTGGTCTGTATCATTTGAGCGAGGGCATGCTGGAGCGCGCCTTCCCAGAATTCGAAGCGCATCTGGGACTTTGCCGCTTTTATAACTGTCACCATGTTAACGAACCCGATTGCGCCCTACTGGCGGCGGTGAAATCGGGACAAATCAACCCTGTGCGCCACGACCTCTACCGACAGTTGTTGCACGAAGCCTCACAGAAATTGTATTGAGGCTCTGGGGAGACTGCCCAGAATGGCTGAAACCCCTTATAATCCAATGAGTTAAAACGATACGGTGGCTTCCAGCCCGGAGCCGCCGTTTTTCATTTATGGCAATCAAACACTATCTGCAGTTTGCTGACTTCTCGCTTGATGAGTATGAGTACCTCATCGAACGCACGAAGATCATCAAGCGCAAATTCAAGAACTACGAGCCCTACCATCCGCTGTTGGATCGTACGCTCGTGATGGTGTTCGAAAAAAACTCCACACGTACCCGCTTGTCGTTTGAGGCAGGCATGCACCAGCTGGGGGGCGCAGCCATCTATCTGAATACGCGCGACAGCCAGTTGGGCCGTGGCGAACCCGTCGAAGATGCGGCACAGGTTATGTCACGCATGTGCGACATCATTATGATCCGCACCTTTGGGCAAGAAATCATTGATCGCTTTTCGCGCAACTCACGCGTGCCCGTCATTAATGGCTTAACTAACGAACATCATCCCTGTCAGGTGTTTGCCGATGTGTTTACTTATATTGAGCATCGTGGCTCGATTACTGGCAAAACTGTTGCTTGGGTCGGTGATGCTAACAACATGTTGTACTCATGGTTGCAAGCGGCGGAAGTGTTTGGCTTTCATGTCAACGTATCGACGCCTGCTGGCTACGACATCAACCCTGCCCTGGTATCACCAGCCAACCAACGCTACACAGTATTTAAAGACCCGTCCGATGCGTGCGAAGGTGCCGATTTAGTCACGACCGATGTGTGGACCAGTATGGGGTACGAACAAGAAAACGCTGCGCGACTAAAAGCCTTTGATGGATGGATCGTTGATGCCGCCAAAATGAAGCGTGCTAACAAAGAGGCTTTGTTCATGCATTGCTTACCCGCGCATCGAGGCGAGGAAGTGTCAGCCGACGTTATCGATGGTCCGCAATCGGTGGTTTGGGAAGAAGCTGAAAATCGTCTTCATGTACAAAAAGCCTTGCTTGAATATTTAGTACTTGGCCGAGTATAAAAATAGTGAAGCGCTTTGTTTAACTCCGCTACGCACTGACAACTGACTAGCAAAAAATTCGTAGTAACTAAGTTTTCTCTAATTCGTTTGAAAATCAAGGAAAGTAAGCAAATGAGCGACATCAAAAAAGTCGTCCTCGCCTATTCTGGCGGACTGGATACCTCGGTCATTCTCAAGTGGCTACAAGATAATTATCACTGCGAAATCGTGACCTTCACAGCCGATCTGGGCCAAGGTGAAGAGCTAGAACCCGCGCGTGCAAAAGCGCTGAAGTTCGGCATCAATCCAAAAAATATTTATATCGATGATTTGCGCGAAGAATTTGTGCGTGATTTTGTCTTTCCTATGTTTCGTGCTAACACCGTATACGAAGGTGAATACTTGCTCGGCACATCGATTGCCCGCCCACTGATCGCCAAACGATTAATCGATATCGCCCGTGAAACAGGCGCCGATGCTATTTCGCATGGCGCGACCGGCAAAGGTAATGATCAAGTTCGTTTTGAATTGGGTGCGTATGCACTCATGCCGAATGTAAAAATCATTGCTCCATGGCGCGAATGGGATTTGCTCTCGCGCGAAAAATTACTCAAGTATGCCGAAGATGCCGGTATCGATATCGACATGAAGCACAAAAAAGGCGGCGCACCCTACTCCATGGATGCCAACTTGTTGCACATCAGCTTTGAGGGTCGTCATCTTGAAAATCCGGGCGCTGAGGCTGAAGAAGCGATGTGGCGTTGGACCGTTAGCCCCGAAGCCGCACCCGACGCAGCGGAGTATCTGGACGTTGAATTTGAGCATGGCGATATCGTTGGCTTAAATGGTAAACAGCTTTCACCTGCGGCCGTACTCACCGAATTGAATCGACTCGGCGGCAAGCACGGCATTGGTCGACTTGACCTAGTAGAAAATCGCTACGTCGGTATGAAATCGCGCGGCTGCTATGAAACTCCCGGTGGCACCATCATGCTGCGCGCACACCGCGCGATTGAATCTATCACCCTCGATCGCGAAGTCGCCCATCTTAAAGATGATTTAATGCCACGTTATGCCTCGCTGATTTATAACGGCTACTGGTGGTCACCTGAGCGTGTAGCGCTGCAAACCCTGATCGATCACACGCAAAAAAATGTGAATGGCTGGGTTCGTATCAAACTATACAAAGGGAATGTGATCGTAGTTTCTCGCGATTCAAAAACGGATTCGCTGTTTGATCAGACTATCGCTACCTTTGATGAAGACGGTGGCGCGTACGATCAAGCCGATGCCGGCGGCTTCATTAAATTGAATGCCTTACGTATGCGTATCGCTGCGAATGCACGCATTAAACGTGGAAAATAACGCAAAAAATAAACTTATAAATTACGAGGATTAGTATGAGTACTCAATTCGACCATGCGTCGGTCGTTAAAAAATCAAATATTTTCTTTGATGGCAAATGCATTTCGCATACCGTTATTCTTGCTGATGGAAGCAAAAAATCAGTGGGCGTGATTTTGCCATCGACACTAGTATTTACTACCGGTGTTCCTGAAATTATGGAAATCACTGCAGGTAAATGCAGAGCGCGCGTTAAAGGCGACACTGACTGGAAAACCTATGAAGGCGGGCAGAGTTTTAGCGTGCCGGGTAATTCAAGTTTTGAAATCGAGGTGGCCGAACCAGTCGATTATGTTTGTCACTTTGGTTAATCGCACAGCTCTGACGATACTTAATTGACCATACTTAGTTAATAGCACTAAAAAATCCCGGCCAGACCGGGATTTTTTTTAGACGAGTACCGGTTCGATCTCTAGTGTCACACCAAAGCGCTGCCGCACATCCTCTTGTATCGCTCGCGCCAACTTCAACACATCTGCACCACTCGCGCCACCTCGATTAATAAGGACAAGCGCTTGCTTTTCATGAACACCTGCAGCACCCAAGGATTTACCCTTCCAGCCGCACTGATCAATCATCCAGCCTGCCGCCAGCTTGACGCTACCGTCAGGCTGAAGATAACTTACTAGTTGGGGATATTTTTCCAGCAGCACGGCATGCGCTTCTTTTGAAACAACGGGATTTTTAAAAAAACTTCCTGCGTTACCGATGACTGATGGATCTGGTAATTTACGGCGACGAATCGCAATCACAGCCTCCGAAATATCACTCGCAGTCGGTGCCACTACTCCACTCGTTGTTAGCTCACGCTCTAATTCGGCATAACTCAGATTAGGCTGCCACTGCTTTGGCAGCGTAAAACTAACTTCTAGTATCACCGCGCGATCACGCAACTCTTGCTTAAAAATACTATCGCGATACGCAAAACGGCACGCTTCACGATCAAGCACGCAGATCTCACCAGTTGAAAAATCAAAATAGGTCAGCGAATGAAAAAAATCTTTCAGCTCACTTCCATACGCACCAATATTTTGTATGGGTGCTGCGCCGACACTACCGGGTATTAATGAAAGATTTTCTAATCCAGGTAAATTCTGCGCAAGTGTCCATTGCACAAACTCATGCCAATTCTCCCCCGCTTGAGCGCTTACGATAATGTGAATGTCATCCGCACCCACTATCCTTTTTCCTTGATTGGCTAGATGCAGTACCAAGCCATCAAAGTCGCCGCTCAAAATAAGATTACTTCCGCCACCCAGCACTAAGCGCGGCAATGTCGATAAAGCAGGATTAGCGCGAACAGCTTGCAGATCCGCTGACGACAACACCCGCAGATAAGCGCGCGCGGTGGCGGCGATACCAAAGGTGTTTAAGGCCTGAAGCGGCCAGTGATTAGCGATCGTTGCGACCTGTGGAGAGGCGGTATTCATAGCCGCCCGATTATACCGTTGGGCTGCGGCGTAAAATTTTTCGGCTAAAATATGCCGCATTCAGGAGGATCACCCCATGCCATCATTTGACGTTGTATCTGAAGCAGATCAGGTTGAAGTTAAAAACGCCGTTGATCAAGCCAACAAAGAAATTACTACACGCTTTGATTTTAAAGGCAGCGACGCTCGCGTCGAGCAGAAGGAACATGAGCTAACAGCGTATGCCGACAGTGAGTTTCAACTCGGCCAAGTACGTGACGTGCTGACGACCAAGATGGCAAAACGGAATGTCGATATCCGTTTTCTTGATCTGGGAAAAATCGAGAAAATTGGCGGTGATAAGGTCAAACAAATCATTAAGATTAAAAACGGTATTGAGACTGAATCAGCCAAGAAAATTCAACGCATCATCAAAGACAGTAAGATTAAAGTTCAGGCGAGCATACAGGGTGATGCACTTCGCGTGACGGGCACCAAGCGCGACGATTTGCAAACGACGATCGCTTTATTGAAAAAAGAAGTCACGGATCTTCCACTCGATTTTGAAAATTTCCGCGATTGAGCGATTAGTAACTCATCTCAGCCATAAAAAAAGGCCATGCATCGCATGGCCTGTTATTTTTATAGCGAAGATATCAATCTCTTTTCGCCAATCTGCGCTCACGCACCGCCTGAGCAAGACCCTCTAATACAGTGATACTGCTGTCCCAATCGATACAGCCATCGGTGATGGATTGGCCGTAGGTGAGTTCTTTACCTGCCACTAAATCTTGACGGCCTGCGACTAAGTGGGACTCGATCATCAAACCAATAATACGATCATCACCCTTCGCAACTTGCCCCGCGATATCCGCACAAACTGGCACTTGGTTTTCAGGTTTTTTAGAGCTGTTCGCGTGTGAGGCATCGATCATCAGACGCGAAGCTAAGCCGGATGCAGCGATATCTTTACATGCTGCATCAACACTCGCTGCATCGTAATTAGGCGCCTTACCACCACGCAAAATGATATGACAATCTTCATTACCATTCGTCGACACAATGGCTGAATGACCTGCCTTGGTGACTGATAAAAAGTGATGCGGCTGCGATGCAGCTTTGATGGCATCAACAGCGATTTTTATATTGCCGTCAGTTCCATTCTTAAATCCTACCGGGCACGATAATCCCGAAGCGAGTTCACGATGTACTTGTGACTCGGTGGTACGAGCACCGATAGCGCCCCAACTAATCAGATCAGCAATGTATTGCGGGCTAATCACGTCGAGGAATTCACTGCCCGCTGGCAAACCTAATTCATTGATATTCATGAGTAGTTCGCGCGCAATACGCAAACCATCATTAAT
>JBEGSP010000023.1:0-6829 GCA_041179845.1 Pseudomonadota bacterium | reverse complement strand
CAGAGCGTAGTCACCCTTCTTACGGTGTATAGCTTTCGTTGTGCCATTGGGCAGTTTCTCAATCAAATGCTGCTCGCCCTCCAACACCAAGGTCACTGTCGATGCAATATGTCGGTGTCTTCTGCAATGACCACCCTCACCATAGCGCAACAGCATGTCAAGCCGACCACTAGCTAGGTCATAACCGAGAAGACAGTATTCAAAATCAACCAGAAATCCTTCACAACGGGTATCTCTGACGCGTCGCCATTCGACAGTGTCAAAATCAAAGCTGGTGGAAACATGAGGCATTCGAAATCCTTGGCAAGTCGTTATTATTTTTTATTTAACTTTTTGTTAAATTTGTCTATCCAGATCAAACTTTTCTCACTACATTGTAAAACGTATGAATCATTTTTCCCGAAACGCTTTTCACCCCGAACCCGTTCATCATGTCTGAAGATAAATCTAATCAGGAAGCAAAAACCGACCAGCCCAGGCCTAAAAGAACCCTGGGTCGTGAGGAGTTGTTTGACGTTTTTAAAGCGGATGGCGAGGCAGAGCTTTTTGCAAGACCCACTTCGAAAAAGTCTGGGATTGAAACTGAAACACGAAGTGGTCCGTTTATCCAGCATCAGATACATGATTCGCAAGGCCCATCGATTACACACGAAATAAGTGACGCCTTTGGCCCCGCCATTGACCACAGCCTGATGGATGACGATGGTCCTTCTAACAAACATGCTGAGATTAGTGATGCTGATGGGCCTTCCATTGCACATCACATGAGTGATGGCGTTGGGCCAACTATCAAACATGCTGAGATTAGTGATGCTAATGGTCCTTCCATTGCACATCATATGAGCGATGGCGTTGGACCAACTATCAAACATCCTGAGATTAGTGATGCTGATGGTCCTTCCATTGCACACCACATGAGTGATGCGCAGGGCCCGGTGATAAAACGTGCATTGGACAATACAAACGTAAAACAACCAACGATCAGTACTACGCTCTCATCTATTGCCAGAACAAATGCCCCAAAAACGAATCATCAGCCTGAAAATACCGCCCCTTCACAACCAGCTCATCAATTAGATACGTTTTCAATTCACATGGCAGAACGGATTGCCAAAATGAAGTCTGCTCAAAAAGAAACCAAGGCAAAAATGGATCAACTCGAAGCCAGCACCAACGAACTGCAAGGGGAGCCAATCCCCAAAGGGAAAAAATAGAAAGTATCAGCACAAACTCAGACTACCCCAGCCGGCATGAGTAAGTAATTTATTAATGTGTATAATTTTTGAGTAGATATAAGCTTTAAAAATAAGTAATATTCCGCAGAAAGTGAAATTTCTATTGTTTTTGTTGATTCTTTGTGGAAAGATAGTTCCACAAAAGTTGGTTTAGTGACCGATCCATCAAAGACAAAAGCAATGACACTACTTAAAACATCCACTCGGGCTGGCGAAGCGAACATTGCACTTATTCCCATCGGTGCCGTCGCCAAGGCTACTGGCATAAACGCCTCGACATTACGTATCTGGGAGCACCGCTATGGTGTGCCTAAGCCCCATCGAACCGATGGAGGCGCTCGACGTTACGCGCCCTCCGAAGTTCAACGCTTAAAACTCATTAAATCCTTGGTTGATGTCGGCCACAAACCCAGCAATCTTTCTTCGTTGAGTATTGATGAGTTGGCTGAGCATCTGAATTTTTTGAACCCCCACGTACCATCCAAAGGACTTGCAACTGAACGAATTCGGGTTCTAACGGTGGGTGAGGCTACAGGGTTGAAGTTAATTCTTAGAGATGGCAGCTTCTCAGATCTGGACGTCGTTAATCATGTTAGCGACCCTGAAGAAATACAACACTGGCTGGGACAATTTGACGTTTTACTTTTTAATTATTCAGCCTTGCAATCCACGCAGGCACAACAACTGGTTCACGCAACTCAAGGTATTAGCATCATGGGTTCGATGGTGCTGTATAGCTTCTGTAATTCAACCACCCTACAAACGCTTGAGGCTGCAGGAATTCGCTGCCTGAAATCCCCTGTTAATGGTGCCGACCTTCGTCAGGTGCTGGATTCGTTTGTTGATAAAGCTCATGTCACTGGCAATAGGCCGCGTCTTAAAGAAAAAAAATTCAGCCCTGAAGATCTAGAAGCTATTTCTGCTCTTGAATACAACTTGTATTGTGAATGTCCCCGCCATTTAGCCAGCTTGCTAATTAGCTTAAACGGGTTTGTGTCCTACAGTGAACAATGTTTGGATACCAGCCCTAAAGATGCGGCAGTTCATCGCTTTTTACGATCCATGGCTGCGGACGCAATCGCCTCAATTGAGTCCGGCCTTGAGCGCGTCTTGAGCGAAGAAGACATTGCATTTCCCGACATGGCCCCACAAAACAAATGAGTGCTCATAGCGTCGCTACCCTGATGCAACCGCCCGAGCTGTTTGCGCTTCGGTTGAAATTCTCTTTGAAAAATTCAAACTATGCGGGCATGAGCTGCAGGAAATTTGCAGAAGTTTTTAACAAACGTATTTCTCATTGTCAGATCACAGAAACGATGCTGCACGATTGGTTGCAGGCCCGATCGGTTCCTTCTGAAGAAAAAATGATCGCCCTCTCAACGCTCTTGGGAGTTTCGAGCGACTGGTTAATCACAGGCTCTGAATGAAATTCGTCTTTGCGTAAATTATCTTTACTACCCTAATTATCTCTCTGATCAAATGATATGCCACAACACGTAGATTTTAAGAAACGAGAAGAGTTCAGAATTCGACTCGTACGCTCATTGGAAAAAGCCGGCCTGAATCCGCGCAAAGCGGGAGAGCTATGTACCTTATTCAATAAGCGATATGGGATGGGACAAGTGACCTCTATCTCCGTCTACAAATGGCTGATGGGCGAATCCATGCCCACAGAGGATAAATTGGTCGTTTTGGCCGAGATGTGTGATGTCTGTCCACACTGGTTGCGATATGGAGAACATATCAAACCTATCCCATCGATGGAGACTGACAACATAGATTTCAACAACACCCAACAATGTTGAAAATCACATCACTCAGCGCACTATTTTTTTCTGTATGCACCTCCCTCTGCCATGCGGAATGGACAGAAATTCATGCAGATAACGAAATGCTTTACTACTACGATCTAAGTACTCGGCTTGCTGGACCCAAACCAAGAATTTCCGCGCTACGCAGCTTTCGCCAACCCACCGCGCACGGCGATCAATCAGCAAAATTATTATACGAAGCAGATTGCACGAATCAAAAAATTCGCATGATGTCTGGGGTCTATACTAAAAATAAGACGGGGGACGGCGAAGTCTCAGGCATGATCAACTCTAATGGCTGGATGGATCCCTCATCACGAATTGTGTTGGAAAAGCTCTTTGCGGCTCTCTGTGAGCTCGACTCGCCGGCACGATAACTGGTTGATTGTTTTCCAGAAAATTTTGACTTGGCGCATAGCATTCCCCTCTTCCCCAAGAAATTCAGCCTACTCCGTGTCTTTACACAATTCATACGGCTACAATAAGAACATGTGTCTGATGGCCAGTAAAACAAGGAGAAAAAGCGAATGAAAACCTTTATTCAATTGGCATTAAAAAAAACTGTCGCGACATCTATTGTTCTCTTACTGATGAGCCCTCTGGCCCATGCCGAGTGGGTAAGGATGTTTCAAAATATTCATGGCACTGCGTATTACATGGATCCAACCTCGGTCGAGCATCATGGTTCTATGCGTCGCGTCTGGGAAATGGAAAGCTTTAAGGAAGCTACAAAAGAAGGTTTGCGCTCCATTAGGCTCTACAAAGAATACGACTGCAAAAAAGAGTTAGGACATTTCAAAAAATATGTTGCCCACACAGGACCGGAAGCCACGGGTGAAATCATGGGCCATGTTGAAACGCCTAGTCAGTGGAAGACTGTCAACGCCAGTCCTGCTAATAAGCTAGTCTTCAGCGAAGTCTGCAAAGACTATAAACCGTAAGCTCTCTGGACTATCTACTAAAAAAAACGGGGTCCTAAGACCCCGTTTTCAATTCGAATCAAGCTAATTCAACCAGCGATCAGGACGATGCGTCTTTGATCATTTTTCTAGCCTCGCGCAGTAATTTGAGCGCTTCACCTTCGCGGCCATCGTTGTAGAGTTTTTCACCCTCGGCACGCAGGGTCTTAACTTTCTCAAGCTCCGCATCAGCCAACTTGACTGTACCCACTGAAGAATCAATCGCTTTCATTTCGCACACGACTGCATTGGGGCAATGCGCAAAGGCCAATGATGCAGAACAAAGCAAGAGAGCAGCCAACAAAGACTTCATTCATTTCTCCTCAATTAATTGATAGTGAAAGATAACAGAAAATCGCTCACGTATCGAGTAACGGCAATGCCTAGCAATGCATCATGAATCAGGCTCATGCTGTTCTAAGCTAGCTAAAATAAAGCCACCACCAGACGATTCGACGCCGAGTTATTTAAAAAGTAACTCTTCGCCTTATAGAATTTCCGCTAACTGTCGATAAACTGGTACTGCCTGCAAACCCCACTAGAAGGATCTTGACCAAGCGGGCAGTTATTACGGAGTTTAGTATGCGCTCAGCCAAATTTATCGTGCGATCCCTGCTAGCTGTGTTGGTGGCTTGGTGCTGCCTGGCGGATGATGCGAGCGCGTTTGCACCTCAACGCAGAATCGAGTCAAAAACGAATGATCCGCGCTGCGAAAGAGGTAAGGCCTTCTTTCGAGCCTGCTATATCCCCTGCATCAAATCAGCCAAAGGTGCCATGGGCCACGTTACCAATCACTGCAATGTGGAATGCAAACCTGAGCTTTGGGTGACCAATTATCTTTGCCGCGATCCTAAGTGATTATCTAGTCTGGAAGATCGGTCTCTACGCACTGACCTTCAAAGCTTTCCTCAATTACCAGCCCGGTTTTTTTCTTTTCGGTAGACGATGTATGGGTCACGCTCATGGTGGCTCGCGTAAAGACCATAGATTCATGACGGAAGGTCTCTTCGTCATCCAGCGAGCGTATGCACGCAATTTTTTCAGAGCGTTTGGTATGGCAGTGATAGCCCTCCAAATCCCTTAGCTGGAACGCGTAGGTACGAGATTCTTCTTTGATTTCGGTCTCAGCGGGGTCAGCCTTCAGCTTGGACATCACATCATTTTTACCCTTACAAACCAAGGTAAAGTTGAAGTCTTGCTTAACACCGCAAGACACTAGTCCTAGCAGTAGCATAGAGAAAGCGACAGCAAGGCTCGTGGTTCGTAAAGCGATCATCGTGGGGGAAAAGCACTCATGGCTGCAGACTGGTTTACCAATCAACTGGGTTTTAATGGATTGATGTAATTGATCAAAGCTAAACCGAAGATCGCCATATATAAAACCCCAAAGATAACAAAATTCTGACGAAACATGCGCGATTCCCTACCCTCCTTTGAACGCCACAGGACAAACTGAAAAACCAGTGGCACCAGCAGTATCACGCCAAACTCACTATAGATTTCAAGAAAAGGGATCGACATCATAAGATCAATAAGCACGAGCACTGAGGCATCATTAAACCATTAATTATTTTGCAATACATGATAGCGCTTGCCTTAAAAAGCCAAAAGCATCGATACTCTTATTATCTATTGAGAAGCGCCAGCAAACCCTGATGGCAGATTAAACTTGACGCCACATTACGATTTGACAATTTATCATGACAGCCCACAAAGCTCAGGCAAAAAGCTAACAACTCATGAGCCACATTGATGATCTCAAAGTCAGGATAGAAGCACTCAACGAGGCAGAGCGCGTTGAATACAATCGACGGCTGCAATTATTGAAGTCCACCAAAGAAGCTGCCAATACCTATGCACAAGCATTGGAGGTAGCAACAACTGACCTGCAAAAAATTAAAGGGCTCAATATCGGCGCATGGGCCTGCATTTGCGTGATGATTACAGGGATTTTTTTCTTTTTGATCAGCAGCGCCAGCCCCAGTCCGTATCTCATCGTATTCGCCTCCCTTTCAGGACTGGCACTCGTACTCATCAATCAACGGCGTAGTCACAAAGAGTCTGAAATCCAGGTCATTAAAGCTCAGCTAACTTTACTGGAAAGAGATTGGGCGGCTACCGGCTTGGAAGCTGGATTTATGTTCGCCATCATAGAAATGGAAAAAACGCTGGGTGCGAATACTGCGGGTTATCAGAGCCTGCAAAACGTCAACAGTTCAAACGCAGCAAAGAAAAAGACCTTATCCGATTATGAATACACGCTACGAAATGAAATCATCCTCAACATACAGAATGAAAAAGACTGGTGGTCTAAGATCAGCGTGATATCGGGCAAATGGTATGAAGTTGGTGGTTAGACAACTACTCGCCACCACGCCGCAGCTCATGATTTGCTCAAGTTAGCCGATAAACTGACGTAGACCTAGCTACAACCAACCCACGGGAGATTTAGGGATGTCCGAAGAAGAAGTCGAAATTTTTCATGGCGATCGGCCCCCGGAACATGCTGAAGGGGTAAAAAAAGCTAAACCCAAAGCGAATACCATTATTGCGAAGGCGGACCCTGCTCCCAGTCCAGCACCCGCTGAAGCGACCGCACCTGATGCATTAGCTGAAACAGAAACAGATCATCAAGCTGAAGAACACGCTGAGGCTGCTGAAGCTATTCAAGCCCCCGAGCCTGAGTATCATTTTGAGATTGATCCGGAAAGTCTCTGGACTATGCCACCCGCTATGCAAGAACGCATGTCTAACTTATCCAGCGCAGCAGCCGTGACAAACGGGCGCTTGGACGAGCAAGAGAAAGCGATTGCCAAGGTCAACA
>JBEGSP010000022.1:0-7583 GCA_041179845.1 Pseudomonadota bacterium | reverse complement strand
GATCAGCAAATTCAACCGCTTCTTTTGAGGCATACGGTATGCGCATGACGTGCAAGCAATCCTGGAAGCCCATGATGCCCATTCCAACCGGACGATGACGCAAATTAGAATCACGCGCTTTTTTCACGGCGTAATAATTAATATCAATCACGTTATCGAGCATGCGCATAGCTGTACGTATGGTCGCATGCAGCTTCTCGTGATCGAGCTTGCCATCCTTCATGTGTGCCGGCAAATTCACTGAGCCGAGATTACACACTGCGATTTCGGAATCGTTGGTATTAAGCGTGATCTCTGTGCATAAATTGGAGCTGTGTACAACGCCAACGTGCTGCTGAGGCGAGCGGATATTGCATGGATCTTTAAAGGTAATCCATGGATGGCCCGTCTCAAACAACATAGAAAGCATCTTGCGCCACAGATCAAGCGCTTGCACTTTCTTGAATAATTTGAGTTCGCCACTGGCCGCTTTGGCCTCGTAGGAAAGATAGGCGGTTTCGAATTGCTTACCAAATTTGTCGTGCAGATCTTCGACGTCCGAAGGTGAAAATAACGTCCACTCACCTTTCTCCATCACGCGCTTCATAAACAAATCGGGAATCCAGTTCGATGTATTCATGTCGTGCGTACGACGGCGATCATCACCGGTGTTTTTGCGCAGCTCGAGGAACTCTTCCACATCGAGATGCCAAGTTTCCAGGTACGCGCATACCGCACCTTTACGTTTTCCACCCTGATTGACTGCCACCGCGGTGTCGTTAACCACCTTCAAAAACGGAACCACACCCTGTGATTTACCGTTAGTACCTTTGATATGAGCACCGAGTGCGCGCACGGGTGTCCAGTCATTACCCAAGCCACCCGCATACTTCGCTAGCAAGGCATTTTCTTTGATCGCCTCATAGATGCCATCCAGATCATCAGATACAGTCGTCAAGTAGCAAGACGATAGCTGCGAGCGCAACGTGCCGGAATTAAAGAGAGTTGGCGTCGAACTCATGAAATCAAAGGTCGAGAGCAAGTTATAGAACTCGATCGCGCGAGCTTCACGGTCAATCTCATTGAGCGCCAAGCCCATAGCAACGCGCATATAAAATGCCTGCGGCATTTCGATACGCGTTCCTTCGATATGCAAGAAATAACGGTCGTACAACGTTTGCAGACCGAGATATCCGAACTGTAGATCACGCTCCGCGACCAGCGACTTCGCGAGCTTCTTTAAATCAAATTGTGCGAGCTTAGAATCCAACAAGTCGGCTTCAATGCCCTTTTTGATGAATTTAGGGAAGTAATCAATGTAATGCTGTTTAGCATCTGCTTGGGCCACTTCCGCACCAAACACTTCTTTACGAATAGTGTGCATCAGCAAACGCGCTGTAACCTGACTGTAAGCAGGATCTTTTTCCATCAGCGCGCGCGCTGCAAGAATCGCTGACTTATACAACTCTTCAACCGGTACACCGTCATAAAGATTGCGTACTGTTTCGCTCACGATGGCATCAGCGTCAACGTGTTTTTCTAAGCCGATGCAGGCTGATGTGATCATCGCCAACAGACGGTCCATATCCAACGGTTGACGCTGACCATCGACCAAAATATGTAGTGCCTGCTCGCGCGCCACGGAAGGTTTAGCCGCTTGTTGCTGAGCGCGCTCTTCTTGCCGCTTAGCGCGATACAAAACATAGGCACGAGCAACGTCATGCTCGCCGGAACGCATCAGCGCAAGCTCAACCTGATCTTGCACATCTTCGATGTGGAACGTGCCGCCTGAGGGCTGGCGACGCATCAACACTGACACCACACCCACGGTGAGTTGCTCGACTAATTCACGTACTCGCGCGGAAGCCGCACCCTGCCCGCCGTTTACGGCAAGAAAGGCCTTGGTCATGGCGATCGAAATTTTGGAAGGCTCGAAGCCCACCACCGCCCCATTACGTCGAATGATCTTGTAATCTGCGATCGGAGCGACCGAACTGGCCGTAGAAGGCGCAAGGGCTGAGGCCTTAGGTACCGCCGCGAATTCGCCACCGGATTTGACTGTAATTTCTTGACTGGTCTGCACTTCGTCTCCCAATAGTAATGCGATTGGCATTGCTGCCTTGTGTCTACGGAATGCGGGGCAAAGCCCCACATCGTGTTTTATTTTGCCCATTGGACGCGATACGCCGAACTACCTGAAGGCAAACCTAACTTGCTGTGTTCCGTTAGGCCTGACCCTGTGCCGCCTTAGTTAAGTCTTACCAGCGTCCTTACGAACGCCAGACAAAACCCCGCTCGACCAACACATAAACTAACCGGGTTGTTCTTGTTTACCACTAGATATAGTGAATTTCGCGGAGATGGGCACTAATTCTAGTGCTCGACCGAGTAACTTGCAACCGCTTTTTTCAAACTGGAAAGCGCAGCACGCACTGATTTGGGGCACCACCAAACTGAGGTAGGGTTTTGGCGGAAAACTCTTGCTCAAAGCGTTGCCAATTAAAGTAGGGGCCGGGATCAGTCTTACGATCTGGCGCAATATGCTGATGACCAACCACATCAGTAATCGGATATTTAGCCACTAATGATCTTGTTAATATAGCAAGGCTTTGGTACTGCGCGTCACAAAAGTTTTCAAAATCAGAACCCTCGAGCTCGATGCCCACAGAAAAATCATTGCAGCGCTGACGCCCCCTGAATTCGGACAAGCCTGCATGCCAGGCCCGGTCATTTGCCGAGACAAACTGCAAAACACGACCATCCCGCCGCACCAAAAAATGTGCTGACACCTTCACTCCACGCAACTGCTCAAAAAACGGATGCGCATCGCAATCGAGGGTGTTACTAAACAACGCTTCTATCCAACTCCCGCCGAATTCTCCCGGAGGTAAGCTGATGTTGTGAATCACCAGCAAGCTGATCGGAGTGTCTACCGGTCTTGCATCAAAGTTAGGGCAGGATGCTCTAGGCAATGATGCACACCAACCATCATCATTAATCGGCAAAATGGGATCAATCGAGGTCATGAATATTCAAACGTTGCATGCGATAACGAAGTTGTCGCAAGCTTATCCCAAGAATACTCGCCGTGCGAGTCTGTCGAAAACGATTCTTACGCAAGGCCTGTACGATCAGTTCTCGCTCGAAGGCCTTAACTTTTTCAGGCAACGTTTCGGCTTTATTGGTTTTGGCGGCGGTCGTGCCTGAAGCGATCGAATCTACCGCTGCGCTGGATAAACCCAGCCACGTACCAGGACCGAAAATCAAATCATCAACATCAATCACGCCTTCAGAAGCAAACGCACTCGCTCGCTCAAGAATGTTTTGCAGCTCACGCACATTACCGGGGTAATCATGTGCCATCAAAATAGTCAGCGCAGCTGCGGAAATAGTCGAACACCGCGTTAATGATTCCTGCTTTAGCAGCAAGGCTTCGCATAACATGGGAATATCTTCGCGCCTATCTCTAAGCGGCGGCAAATGAAGCTCGATCACATTGAGTCGATAGTATAAATCCTGACGAAAGTGATTCTGCCTAACTTCATGCGCAAGGTTACGGTGCGTAGCACACAAAATTCTGACGTCAATAGCATCCTCTCGCGCACCGCCCAGCTTACGTACTTTGCCTTCCTGTATAACGCGCAACAATTTGACCTGCATGGCTACTGGTAACTCTGCAACTTCATCAAGAAATAAGGTTCCACCATGAGCTGCCTGAAAAAAACCTGATCTATCCTCAACGGCACCAGTAAACGCCCCTCGACGCACGCCAAAAAACTCTGACTCCATCAAGTTTTCTGGAATCGCTCCGCAGTTAACTGGCACGAAGGGAGCGTTAGCACGAGCACTCAACGCATGGATATCGCGCGCGGCTAGCTCCTTGCCTGCTCCTGACTCACCATAGATGACGACCGAAACAGAACTTTCAGCCAGTCGGGCAATCTGTGCTCGTACGGCTCGTATAGCAGCGGACTGCCCAAGCAAAGAAAAATCGGGGGGGAGAACATCAGCGACCTCAGTGGTCGAGATGTCCGCAACGGAAGAATTCATCAGCAGACTGAAAAAAGTGAGCGCGAAGCTTACTGCATCATCCGCAGTCTGCAAAAATTCTTATGAGGTCCTGCTGAAAAAAAGCAACGCTAGAGCGCGTTGAGAGCGGCGAATAAAAACTATTCTGTATTTCGCGAGCCACGATGAGCATCACTACAAAAGAACAGATTGCTCGAACCCGGCAATGCCTCGGAAATCGGAACATGTACTCCACATTGCGCGCATTTCACCATGGCTTCAGCATCGGAATGCTTAGTTTCAGACATAGTCCCGGGCGAAGCTGATCCCTCAGCTTTGTTGCGTTTGGATGCTTTAAACCAGCGCCATACCAGATAGCCAATGACAGCCCACAAAAGATACTTCAAGCCACGCCTCGATGAAGCACCACCTCGAGCACGAATCGGCTACCCACGTACGCCAACAGCAATGTAGCAAAACCAATTAAGGTAAATGACAGCGCCGTCTTTCCGCGCCAACCACGCCAATGTCGTCCCGCCAACAAAATGCCAAACAACAACCAAGATAACAAGGTAAAAATTGTTTTATGTTCCCAACGAAAGGGAATACCAAATAATTGCTCGGAAAAAAATACTCCCGAAATTACCGTTAGTGTTAGCAGCACAAAGCCCAAGGCTATCAATCTAAATAGCAGTCGCTCCATCGTGAGCAAGGCTGGCAAATTATCAATTGCCAGCGATAACCAGCCAGAGCGGCCACCAGCCGCTGGCAGCGCATGTAGTCTGGATTCCTGCATCACCATCAACACCGCATGAAAAGCGGCAATCGTTAACGATCCGTAAGCTAATGTAGAAAGTGCAATGTGCCACGAAAATAATGGCGATTTTCCGGCCAGCGGAATTTCCGAACCCGGAAAAATTAATGGGAGCGCGATAGCAATGGCTGCAATGGGTAACACCAAACGACGCAAACCATCGACGGACAAATTAAGGTTTTCAATCCAATACGCAGCTACGGTCAACCACAGAGCTGCCGACAACATAATGGCAAAGCCCAGCCTCAAAAAATCGGGAGTGAGCACCATGCTACCCAATGCAATCCCGTGAAGCAGCCACGCGAGCAAGGTTCCTGCAGCAATCAGACTGCGTTTTTGCTCTGGCAAAAGTGCACAGATGACGTAAAGAAGTCCAGCGGCGTGAATAAGAGGAAGTTGCATAAGTCTAGTTTACACCATGTAATTGAGTGCTAATTGAAGGCAAACGACGAGTCTGCGATAAAATCGTGAGTGTTTATTAGTCGCGCGCCTTACCAGCTACAAAGTCTTTGCCGCATGTGAGCGCAGCATCCCGTCACCACGATCACCACGGATTCCCACTCATGCTAAATAACCTGACCCAACGCCTCTCTAAGGTCGTCAAGACCATGCGCGGAGAGGCCAGACTGACTGAGTCGAATACCGCCGAAATGCTGCGCGAGGTGCGTGTTGCGCTGCTAGAAGCCGATGTCGCCTTGCCCGCCGTGCGTGAGTTCATTAGTCGCGTTAAAGAAAAAGCGCTAGGCGAAGAAGTCATCGGCTCCTTGACGCCTGGTCAAGCACTGGTGGGTGTGGTGCATGATGAGCTGGCCAAGCTAATGGGTTCAGATATTGGTATCGAAGCCCGACAACTGTCATTCGCAACACAGCCACCAGCCATCATTCTCATGGCGGGCTTACAAGGTGCAGGTAAAACAACGACGGTCGGTAAATTAGCGAAATACCTAAAAGAGCAGAAAAAGAAAAAAGTTCTTACCGTATCGACTGACGTCTATCGACCTGCTGCGATTGGTCAGCTACAAACAGTTACGGCCCAGGTAGGCGCTGATTTTTTTCCTTCTGAGGCCTCAGAGAAGCCGGTCGCTATTGCACTCGCGGCCCTTGATCACGCGAAGAAGCATCATCACGAAGTATTAATTATTGATACCGCAGGCCGGCTAGGTATCGACGAAGCGATGATGAAAGAAATCAGCGCGCTGCATGCTGCACTCAATCCTATTGAAACGCTGTTCGTCGTTGACGCCATGCTGGGTCAGGATGCCGTTAATACCGCCAAAGCATTTAATGACGCTCTTCCACTGACAGGTATTGTTCTTACTAAACTGGATGGTGATTCGCGCGGTGGAGCAGCGCTCTCTGTGCGCCACATCACGGGCAAACCTATTAAATTTGCCGGGGTCGCAGAAAAACTCGATGGCCTTGAGGCTTTCGATCCAGAGCGAATGGCTAATCGCATCTTGGGCATGGGCGATATCCTTGCGCTGGTCGAAGAAGCTCGCAAAGGCATTGATGTCGCTGCTGCAGAAGATCTAGCTAACAAAATAAAGAGCGGCGGTAAATTCGACCTGAATGATTTTAAAGCACAGCTCTCGCAAATGAAAAAAATGGGTGGACTATCGGGACTGATGGACAAGCTCCCCGCCCAGCTTCAGCAAGCCGCCGCAGGGAAAAATGTCGACCAAGCGGAAAAGCAAATACGCCGCATGGAGGGCATTATTAACTCTATGACTCAGCAGGAGCGCTCCAAACCCGACCTGATTAAAGCCGCGCGCAAAAGGCGTATCGCAGCTGGCGCAGGCGTGCAGGTACAAGAGGTCAATCGCATGCTCTCACAGTTTGATCAGATGCAATCCATGATGAAAAAATTTAAAGGCGCCGGCATGATGAAGATGATGCGCGGTATGAAAGGGATGATGCCGGGTATGCGTTAACTCGCCTACTCCATCGCGGCTCTTGATAGTTAGACTGGTGCGACCCAGTCTCGAAAGCTAGCTTTAGTCGCTGTTTTCAAGGTATTTCACCTCCTTCTACTACACGCCCATCACCACCCTGTAGTGCTCTAAGAGTACGCAAGCCTAATTCCCCAGAGAGAAAATTTTGAGATGTATGTCACTCTCATAGGGGAAAATCGAAAAAAACTGATAAAAAACACTTGCGTCACAGTCAAAACCCTAAGACTATTGGCGGTGCGTAAACTTGCGCAACAGTTAGTCAACACAGCATAGGAGGTTCACACATGGCTACAGCCAAAAAAGCGGCCGCCAAAAAATCCGCTGCAAAGAAACCTGCAGCTAAAAAGGCAGCCAAGAAGGCGCCGGCCAAAAAGCCAGCCGCCAAGAAGGTAGCAGCAAAAAAAGTCGTAGCGAAGAAGGCACCCGCCAAAAAAGCAGTAGCGAAAAAAGCGCCCGCGAAAAAAGCCGCCGCTAAGAAAACTACTCGCAAGCCTAATGCAGCATTCATGAAACCCTTGACCCCTTCAGCAGTTCTGGCAGCGGTAGTCGGTGCAAACCCACTTCCACGCACGGATGTGACTAAGAAAATCTGGGATTACATCAAAAAGCATAAGCTGCAAGATAGCGTTAACCGCCGCAACATCAATGCGGATGACAAGCTGAAAGCTGTATTTGGTGGCAAGAAGACCGTTTCTATGTTTGAGATGACCAAACTCATCTCTGCACACTTGAAATAATAGTCAGGTGACGAACAAAAACGCCCGCATAGATGCGGGCGTTTTTGTTTATATGAACTTATTTAGTTCGCCTTATTTTGCCTTATTGAAGGC
>JBEGSP010000021.1:0-3258 GCA_041179845.1 Pseudomonadota bacterium | reverse complement strand
CCATCTTCAATGCAGAATCATCCACCGTGTGATAAACGCGCAGTGGCAGTGCGCGAAACAAAGCTAAGGCAATAATCTGCGCCAGATCGTCGGCGTGTATATGATTGGTGTAGACATCGTCAGCGTCTAGTAATGCCGGCGTACCTTGACGTAAACGCTCTAACGGCAACCGATCGGCGGCATAAATACCGGGCACGCGCAGTATGGATAATTTTCCCTCGTGACGGCGCGCCCAGCGCCGCAAAACCCGCTCAGCATCCACCCGACGCTCGGCACGCGCGTTGACGGGCGCAACCGGTCTAGTCTCGTCGAAGAAAGCCCCTTTGCAATCACCGTAAACGCCCGTAGTACTGACATAAACAAGCCTGCCATGTCGGGGTAAAATGGCGACTATGTTGCGAGTGCGTTGATCTAGCGAGCCCTGCATCGGTGGTGGCGCCAAATGCACGACGATGTCAGCCAAGCCTTTTAGCCGATACAAGCTTTGAGGACTATCGAGATTGCCGAGAATGGGAATAACGCCCGCTGAGCGTAATTCAGATAACCGCTCTGACTGACTGGTCAAAGCAAACACGCGAAAACGTGATCGCAGCAAAGGTATCAAGCGCATTCCGACATCGCCGCATCCAACGATGAGTAAGCGCGGTTTGCCCAAGCCATTTAACTGTTTATTTTTCATTCGTGAGATTGTATGACGTTCCAGGTACTTGTTAATCCCAGTGGTCGCCAATTTAATTGTGACGCCGGTGAATCTATTTTAGCTGCTGCCATTCGGGCTGGCGTTGGCCTGCCCTATGGCTGCAAAAATGGCGCCTGCGGTAGCTGCAAAGGCAAACTCGTATCAGGGCAGGCAGAACTTGGTGCACATCAAGAGCGTGCACTTTCCGCTGCCGAACGCGAAGCCGGTCAAACTTTATTCTGCTGCGCCATGCCGCAGTCGGACGTGGTGATTGAAGCGCGTGAAGTGTTAGGTGTGGGTGATTTCCCGATTAAAAAACTGCCCTCACGTGTTGCCAAACTCGAACGTCTTACCGACGACGTCATGGTTCTCTCATTACAGCTGCCCGCGACTGAACGTATGCAATTTAAAGCCGGTCAGTACATTGAGTTTCTTCTTAAAGATGGCAAGCGCCGCGCTTACAGCATGGCCACCGCACCTCATTCAGATGAATTGCTCGCTTTGCACATACGCCATATGCCCGGCGGGCTTTTTACCGACCAGGTATTTGGCACGCTAAAAGAAAAAGACATCCTGCGCTTCGAAGGCCCACTGGGTACCTTTTTCTTGCGCGAAGATTCAGAAAAACCCATCATCATGCTGGCTTCAGGTACCGGCTTTGCGCCGATTAAAGCGATGATTGATCACTGGGCACATCAACAATCCACGCGCCCTGTTACGTTATATTGGGGTGGTCGACGACCTGCTGATTTGTATATGAATGCGCTGTGCGAAGAATGGGCAAAAACTCTGCCTAACTTCCACTACATACCGGTGATATCGGATGCACTACCAGAAGATAACTGGACAGGACGTACTGGCTTTGTTCACAAAGCGGTCATGCACGACCTGCAAAATATGTCTGATTATCAGGTCTATGCTTGCGGTGCACCAATCATGGTTGAATCAGCGCAGCGTGACTTCGTCGCTGAATGCAATTTACCCAATGAAGAATTTTTTGCTGATTCTTTTACCTCTGAAGCCGATCTCGTTAATTCTTGAGCCATGAATAAGCCCGAACACTTGCACGCTACGTTTGATCAGTATCCAACCGAGACGCTGCTGTACATCACCAATCGTCCGCCATTAGTATTTACCGAAGGCGATGGGATGTGGATGACGGATCATAAAGGTAAACGCTACCTCGATTGGCTGCAGGGCTGGGCGGTGAACTGCTTAGGTCATTCACCTCAGTGCATACAAACGGCATTGACTGAGCAAGCAAAAAAAATTATTAACCCTTCACCTGCTTTTTATAACGAGCCTTCGCTCAAGCTTGCTGCGATGCTGACATCGCACTCTTGTTTTGATCGCGTATTTTTTGCTAACAGCGGTGCTGAAGCGAATGAAGGTGCGATTAAGTTGGCGCGTAAATGGGGCAAACTCAATCCCAATAAAAGCAATCAGCATCGCTACGAAATCATCACGTTCAATCACAGCTTTCATGGTCGCACTCTGGCGACAATGTCCGCCTCAGGTAAAGCCGGTTGGGACACAATGTTTGCGCCTCAAGTGCCGGGCTTTCCAAAAGCTGAACTGAATGATTTAGCGAGTGTTGAAGCACTGATTAACGATAACACCGTTGCCGTGATGTTGGAACCCGTACAGGGTGAAGGTGGTGTGATACCTGCATCACGCGAATTTATGCAGGGCTTGCGCGCACTCACCAAAGAAAAAAATATTTTACTCATCGTAGATGAAGTGCAAGCCGGCATGGGTCGCACCGGTAAATTATTTGCGTATCAGTTGTCGGACATTGAGCCCGATATCATGACCTTGGGTAAAGGCATTGGCGGTGGTGTGCCGCTAGCGGCCTTGCTGTGCACCGAAGCAGTTGCGGTATTTGAGCCCGGTGATCAAGGTGGTACCTACAACGGTAATCCACTCATGACAGCCGTGGGTATCGCTGTACTTGAAACCTTACTGGCGCCCGGCTTTCTTCAGTCCGTTATCGACAAAGGTAATTACCTGAAAGCGGGCTTACTGAAATTGTGCGATCAACACGGTATGGAAGGTGAACGCGGCGAAGGCTTACTGCGCGCACTGAAATTAGGTTCACCCATCGGTGGCAAGATCGTTGAAATCGCACGTGATCTCGAGCCCGTGGGTCTTCTTCTCAATTCACCGCGCCCTGATTTGCTGCGCTTTATGCCGGCACTCAACCTAAGTACCGATGAAATTGATTTGATGCTGAGCTTGCTATCGGAAGTGATACCACTCGCACGAAAAGAGGGTTGATCGATTGAAAGCTATGGTCTGATTGTCGAACTATTTTTCTCCAAAAAAAGCCTGCATATGCAGGCTTTTTCGTAAGACTTAATTACTGTCTTATTTTTTAGCCGGAATATATAAATCCGTAATACTTCCCAAGCCCATCTCAGCAGCAAACATCGGTGTCTCAGATAAGGTGGGGTGTGCGTGCACGGTGAGTGCTAAGTCTTCTAAATCCGCACCCATCTCCATCGCTAGTACGGTCTCGGCCAATAACTCACCCGCATTCACACCAACGATGCCGGCACCGATGATGCGCTTCGTGGTGG
>JBEGSP010000020.1:0-2609 GCA_041179845.1 Pseudomonadota bacterium | reverse complement strand
GCCTTCCCCACAACAGAATTCTCCATGGGTCAGAGTTGGCTCGACAAAACTCAGGAGAACATCATGCACAAGAAAAGCTTCTCAAGAGCTGCGACAAGTTTCCTCGTAGCAGCGCTCTTGGTTGCACCATCTTTTTATGCTGACTAATCGACGATCGGTTTTGACAATCTGACAGCAACGAAAGCAACAGCTGATTTTTAAGCCCCACTCACAAGGTGGGGCTTTTTGTTTGTGCATACATCGCATCATCAAAATAAAAGCTGATGCCGCGATAAAAAATTACATCACTTCATCTCCGCTTAATCTTTACTTCTCTGAAATGCAGTAGTTACCCACTGACTCAAATCCAGATGGGCAACTCATTGCTGCTCTGCGTATCGCCAGTTTAGCCTCAGCTGTGGCTACACAGTAATTGCCTTGTTCACTATATCCTTCGGGACAATTTTGAAATTTCACAAAAGCGAATTTCGCATTCGCTCCAGGAAAGCACTGACTTCCTTTTGCTGAATAGCCTGACGGGCAATCACCCTCTTTAGGAATTTCACTGGGTGCAGGTACGGCAGCCAATACCCAAGTAGATGCCAGCAAAAGCCCAGCAAAGACAAAAGTTTGTTTCATAGGGATTTCCTTTAAATCAAAAACGTTATTTTATTTCATAGAAAATAATTCTTTGCACGCTATCAAAGTGATGCGCAGAAAATTCATCGATCTGCGATATCATGCAAAAGGTATAAATATTGGGGTGACCCATAATCTCATCAGGAGCACGCGACTTGATCAAGATACGTATGCTAGGGTGTCATGGCGGCATTGGCGGCAGCCAACGCCAGACTACCTGTTACCTGCTCGGTGACTCGGTGCTCATTGATGCGGGAACAGGTCTCGGCACACTGCCACTTGATAAGATGTTACGCATTGATCATGTAGTACTGACCCATGCCCATCTCGATCATATTGCCTGCCTTCCTCTGATGATCGATTCGGTTTGCGGTCAGCGAACTTCACCCTTGCAGGTCTGGGCGCTCCCCGAGGTGATCGCCTCACTTTCAGACCACATTTTTAATGACAAAATTTGGCCAGATTTCACGCTAATACCAACCCCAGAACAGCCCTTTTTAAAACTCAATCCCTTAACTGGTTCAATTAAATTGAATGATATGCAGTTCACTACATTGCCAGCGCGTCATGGAATTCCAGGATGCGGTTACAGGGTTGAACGTAAAGGGTTTGCTGTAGCGTTCTCTGGCGATACTGCAGATTGCCCTGAGTTCTGGGAAAAAATGACGAATGACTCAATGCTCGAAGCGGTCGTCGTTGAATGTTCGTATCCTTCCTCAATGAAAGCTATGGCGTCATTATCGATGCATCTTGATGCCAGCACGCTGATATCTCGACTCTCTGCATTACCCAAACAGGTGACATCAGTCATAGTTCATCGTAAGCCGGGTCTCGAATCGCAGATAGCTCAAGAGCTCTTATCTGGCCTACCAGGGAAAAAACTTCTCTTTCCTGAAGCTGATGAAGAATTAATTTTCGGGACGTAATTTTCAAGCCCTTATCGCATTTTGCATATACAGCTGCAACAGCAAAGCTTCGAGTACTTGGGTCGCTATCCCGCCCTCTTTTGAAAGTAGCTCACGCAATCCCTGAGCGGTAATCTCCAGACAAACGGTCTCACCTATGGCCTGCGCTGCAGCGCTACGAACACCACCGGCTAACAATGCCTGCTCACCAAAGGATTCGCCCGCTGAAAGTACAGCTAACTGACTTTGATTATGACGATCAATGATAGCTACCTGCCCACTTTTAATCACATAAAAGCTATGTGCTGATTCTCCCGGCTCAAACAGAACCTGACCATCAGCGTAAGCAACGGGTTTAAATCCACTCATGACAGGCTCGCCGGCGGCGCCTTGAGTTGAAGTATGCGCATGGTCGTAAAGCGACAAATACCTTTGAGTCCCGGATTTAATCGACGTACTTCGCGCAATGCTCTATCCATAGAGATGAGTTTGGTATTAACCACCGATTTTGCGACGGCATCCCAAGCGTAGACAACATCAGCGAGACCTTCTGCCATACCAAAAACACTGCCGGGACCAAAAGACAATTTTTTGCCTTCGTCGTCCACGGTCTCGACGATGCCGGAGATGACGACATGCGCAAATGTCGCATGGTCTCCACGTTGTGCGATTTTTTGTCCCGGCTGAAATACACCAGAATTTAAGTCGCTACCCCAAAGCTTAAAAAATAGTCGTTCTGCGCTTGAAAATTCGTGATGATCGAATGCGTCGATTGCGTGTTTAGAGCGAGGATCAATAATGCCTAGCGCCTTAAAACGCTGCATATTCATACCGAAACGGATTTCTTCCTCAGAATTGGTAGTCATACTCACCTGTTCTTAGAATTTTGGTTATTTTTGCCAGGATAGTGCCTAAGAATTATAGATCGACTTGACAGCAGAGAAACCTGAAACAATGGACATACCGAGTAAATAGTTTTCAAGATTTAAATAAATTTCCAATCATTTAATACGATACATTTTCAATTTGGTATTGCATCTAAATTCCAGCATTGTAGGGTTCAAAGAATATGTAATAAGATACATG
>JBEGSP010000019.1:0-4411 GCA_041179845.1 Pseudomonadota bacterium | reverse complement strand
GTGCTGACGACGTGCTGCTTTTTACTGATCAAGAAGCGGTAGCGAAGCAGGCAGGTACGTTTGATTTTTTATTGAACACCATACCTTCACAGCATGACGTCACTAGCTATATGAATCTTTTAAAAATTGATGGCACGATGTGTATCGTAGGCTCAATCGGTCCTACCTCTGATCTCAATTCCAGACCCCTGATTTTTGGGCGTAGAAGTATTGCAGGTTCACTCGTGGGTGGCATCAAAGAGACTCAAGAAATGCTGGATTTTTGCGGGCAGCATAATATCGTGTCGGATATTGAACTCATCAACATTCAAGATATCAATCATGCCTATGAACGTATGCAGGCCAGTGATGTGAAATACCGATTTGTAATCGATATTAGGCAATCGTTAAGCTGATTGTTGCAACTAGCTGTCAAAAATCAACTACTGAAAATACTACCTGCCCAGAAAATAATGAACGATTCTCTTAGAGCTAAAGAAGCTTAGGGCTGACTCCAAAAAAATAAGGCGATCCATCACATCGGTGGATCGCCTCACTGTAGTACTAACTAGCTTAACTAATGGGCCTAGCTAAACGTTATCCGAAAAAATTATCCGAGAACTTTACGATTATTTTTTACAGAGATGCCTAGCGCGTAGGGTTTGAGGGTCTCTTCACTCACACCATAGGCCGTCATAAAGCGCGTCAGTAACGCTTGCTCTTCTGGCGCAGCCACACCGTCAGAAAGCAAAGAATCATATAAGTTAAGCAAAACGCATAATTTTTGATCCGAATTGAGCAGACTCGCTGACTCAGTTAAAAAGGCATCAACATTATTTACTTTTGCGTATTTTCCGGCATCCTCAAACAAGGCTTTGTCATTTCCCAACGCCTGCAGAACTTGTCCAAGTTCTTCTGCCTCAACTTCACCATCGGCATGAATCATGTGTAGCAAACCCACGGCCAAGGCAAGCTTTGGCGTTAGCGTGGGTGGCGTACCTTTAAACATATCAAACAATCCCATTTACAAACTCCCTCTCTCGTTTTTTATTCATCGTGGTAGCAAACACATGATCCCAGGTCGATGACGTATTGCGTTACCTAATATAAAAAAACAGACAGTCATAATAAATCAGCAATCTTTCATTACTATTACATCCGTCGACAGCGATGATAACTCAGGCATTGCAAAGACTACTGCAAATTCTGCTGAGTCGTGTACTACCTAGCTGGCTGCACAAGCAGAGCATCGCGCTCCATGTGCATTTTCTGACGTTGTTGGAGCTCTAACCAACGCGCCATAGATGGCTGGGCATCTGAGCGTGTATCGGCTTGTCGCTGCAGCATCTGACGTCGTTGATAGGCCAGTGCTTGCTCGGGCGTGCATTGGTAGCTATGTGAAGCACCACAATACAGGGAAGGAGTGACTGATTCAGCCAATGCAGAATCAAAAAATACGGCATACAAAACGATAAAAACTAACCACAATCGTTTCAAAACAGGTTGATTACTCATCATGCTTTTTTGCGATACCAAGTCAGTTGCCATATTTTGATTCAACGCATCAATCAAAGACGCCAACCGTATCCCAGATAAACAATATACGTATAGTCTCGCTCTGCTATCGGGCTATTCGCTTGCGCATTTGACAAACGATTGACAGTAGTTCCAAAGAACAAAGCACCGCTTTGGCCAACGGCATAAAGACCAGACAGACCCACTGAGAGACCCGAACCCGACCCAACATTTCGCGCAATCCCATCGACGGTCTCAGAGGCCTTCATACCCCAGTAATACGTATTCATAGCCGTATTCTGCCAAGTGGCACTGATTAGTCCATTTAATCGAAAGTCATTATTGGTCACCAAAGGACGAATGAACTGTAGCTGCGCGACCTGTCCACCACTACGGCCAGTAATATCAAATCCATAATCAAGATTAACCACACCCTCAGGTGTAGTCCAGCGCACGCTAGGGCCGGCGTCGATCGCAAAATCACGATCATCCATACCGGCAGTACGGGAGCTGTCGCTCGCATCGTAACCAAAACGCGGCTCTGCATAGAGACCAATTCGCAACGAGCGATCATTAGAATTAAACCCCCAAACACCAGCTTTTAGACCAGACACATAGGCCACATTGCCCCAACTGTACTGAACAACGGGCAGCGCTAAAACACGCATATCACTACTACCCGGTGTTTTTGGCATTACCCCCAGACCCAAACCCAAAAAATTACTTCCTGAAGGCACAGGCTGCTGAGCTTGCTTCTCTTCCATAGTTTGCGCATTCACGTTTGTAACGGGCGACAAACTCACTAACAACGTACTACCCAAAAGGAAAATTTTAAAAAATTTCATGAGTGATCAGTATGGTTAAAAACGAGTGAACAAACCTAGTATGAGGAAGCAGAATGCGCTCAAATCCACTAGGGGATTACTGAGAAGAAGCCAATCTTCCCATGTTTTTAAAATCAACGTGCAGCCTAAAGATTCATGCTTTTCGTACTCACACCCCATAAAATTTAACCCACGTCATTTGGCGCTCCGGCAAACGATTATCTGCATGAATTTAACTCAGTCATGTTTGCAGCGTTCGTAAATTTATTGAGTTCGTTAGCAAAAATATACTACGGTAATTTTCTTTCTTAATTAATACCAAGTGATATCAGTTTTATGATTTCCGACGAAATCCTGTCATAATAATAATGAAGAGAACAAGGCTGTTTTTGCTTTAGATTGCTACTTAAAAGTTTTATCTGTTAGGACACACCAAGAGGCATTAAACGTCATCATCCTCTACCGCCTTTAACCGTGCTTTGCACGGCCTACACTTTGTTGGCATAACTCTCCATACCACCCAAAAAAGTATTTTTATGAGCCGCTACCTTACGTATCTAGCTTTGCTTTTGCGTAACCGCTTCTCGAACGCAAGTGTGATAAATGCGTCATCAGGCGTCGTAGTGACTCTAACGTCCCATTCCGTTCGGATAAAACATGCCTTTGCAGCAATCGAAAGTATTGGTAATGGATCGCTACAACCTGCACGACTACTACTTTATCTTGGCAATGATCAAGACTACCACTCGCTTCCTGCCACATTAAAGCGACTAGCCAACCGAGGCTTAGAAATACGTTTTTGTGACGACGTTGGACCACACACCAAGTACTACCCGCACCTTGTCGCCGAACCCACATTAGACATACCGTTAGTAACAGCAGACGATGACACAATGATGAGCCGCGACTGGCTAGCGACAATCATGGCTCGATGGCGCCTTGAGCCAGAAATAATTCACTGCTTCCGCGCTAGAGAAATCAAGTTAAGTGACGGCAGCATCGAACCCTACCGTAACTGGCCCCTTTGCCAATCCGATCAAGCATCGATTAAGCACTTCGCTACCGGAGTAAGTGGCGTAATTTATCCCCCTGCTTTCCAGCAGCGACTAAAAGAAGCGGGCAATGAGTTTCTCAACCTCTGCCCGCGTGCAGACGATATCTGGCTTCATGTAATGGCGCTACGGCATGGCTATCGTATTCGTCAGATATCTACTCGCAGCTTAGAGCATCTTAGTATTCCGGGGATGAGTCGCTTTGGACTGAGACGCTCAAATGTTGATGGATCAGGTAATGATGATCAAATTAAAAAAACCTATAACAATCACGATATTCAACGATTGTTAGCTGTGACGGATTAACAAATTTCTTACCTGATTACCTCATGCAATCTGCGCCCCAACAACATCAAACGATGATTACTTTACCGGCCATCACTACTTTTATACGGTGGACTAAAGCTTGGGTTCTAATAATTACTTTACTAGTGCCAAATTTACCGTTACATGCTGAAGCTCTTAAAGACTACCTCTGGACAAACCGAGTAATTATTACTTTTTCAAATTCCGAAGCAAATTCTGATCGTCAATTATTCATTCAGCAGAAAGTTCACTATCAATGTGAATACAGAAAAAGGGACTTGGTGCACATAGATTTGATTCAAGGTACCGATCAGTACAAACGTATGAGTCAGAAATTCGCAATTTCAGGCAATACTGAATTTAAGCTGCTACTGGTTGGAAAAGATGGAGAGGTCAAGCTAAACACAAAAAACAGTGACCTTAGAGAGGTATTTGCTCTAATAGACACGATGCCAATGCGTAAACGTGAGATACAAAGTGAAAAATGCTGAATTGTTTTTTGTTGAATTACGTCATAAAGCGACAAAGTAACTACAAGACAAAGAGGTATAAAAAATACGAGTTCCCGGCTAAGAAAACCCGCATTTTTAACTTCTGAAAAGTATTACTGAACTACATAACACCCGCAGCTAACCAATAGCTATCAGAAATACCTTTGACATTGGCAAATGCAAGCGCTCCAACTAAAGCACTATCGCCATCTTCGTTGTACCAAAAATTCCCTGTCTTGCTTTC
>JBEGSP010000018.1:0-18440 GCA_041179845.1 Pseudomonadota bacterium | reverse complement strand
GGTGAACGTGAACGTGATTTTCAAGCGTATCGTCGTGGACGCTATGTAGAGTTCAATTTGGTATTTGACCGTGGCACACTGTTTGGATTGCAATCAGGTGGACGTACTGAATCTATTCTGATGTCACTGCCACCGATTGTGAAATGGCGCTACGACTGGAAACCTGAAGCAGGTACACCCGAGGCCGCACTGTATACCGACTTTTTGCCACATCGTGACTGGCTCGCCACATGATCATAGGTAATTGAGCGGTGAACCCGCCTTGCATTTTGCTACTGGGTGGCAGTTTCGATCCAGTTCACGCGGGACATATCGGTCTGGCACATTATTTTTGTACCTTGCTACACCCCGATGAATTACGACTCATCCCCGCAGGCCAGCCTTGGCAAAAACCGGGTTTAAAAACGGCAGCCCAGCATCGAGTCGCGATGCTGAAACTAGCGTTTCAACAGTGGCCCGTTACGGTACATGTCGATACCTTAGAAATTCAGCGTGAAGGTCCAAGCTATACCGTCGATACCCTCCGCGAATTACGACGCACTGTGGGGGAACAAGCGTCCCTGCAATGGATCATCGGTGCCGATCAGTTAACGAATCTTCATACGTGGCATGAATGGCGTGAGTTGTTTGCATTAACTAATCTATGCATCGCTGCGCGTCCCGGGTATGTCATCGATCAGGCCGCATTAGATAGTGAAGTAGTAAACGAGATCAGCCGCCGTATAGCGAATCCTTCTCAACTTAAACAAACAGCGTGTGGGCTATGCTTTATTGCCTACAATCTGGCGTGGGAAGTTTCTTCCACTGCACTGCGTGAGTCACTGCGACAAGGTGAGTCAATTAAAGGCTTATTGCCTACGCCAGTGCTAGACTACGCCCAACGTCATCATCTTTATCAGACTACTTAATGGACATCAAAAAACTGCAGGCCCTTGTAATTGACGCTTTAGAAGATATTAAAGCGCAAGAAATTCGCGTCTACGACACCTCACACCTGACCAGTATGTTCGATCGAATTGCGATCGCCTCCGGTACCTCTAACCGTCAGACCAAGGCGCTCGCTGCCTCGGTCCGCGACAAAGTGAAAGCGGCGGGCGGCCACATTATCAGCATTGAAGGTGAAGGTACGGGCGAATGGGTGTTGGTCGATTTAGGTGACATGATCGTACATATCATGCAACCTGCTATTCGTGCCTACTACCGCTTAGAAGAAATTTGGGGCGATAAAGAAGTGAAATTTGGTGCTGCCAAACGTTTATCCAGCGGGGCAAGCCCATCCTTAGTAAAAGGACACCTCGTAGGATCTAAGCCAGCCCCTGCAGCAAAGGCCGCTGCTAAGAAAGTGTCTGCCGAAAAAACTACTAAGTCGACAAGTAAAACAGCAACAAAGACTCCCACTAGAACGGCTGCTAAATCGGGTTCAAAAACACCCGCTAAAACAGTGAGTAAGACAGCGCGTAAAACGGCAGCTAAATCAGCAGTAAAAAAAGTACCTATCAAAAAAATTGTGGGTAAAACAGCCAGCAAAACAGCGAGTAAAAAGGCACCCGCAAAAAGAGCATCGCCTCCTGCCAAGAAGGCTGCTAAAAAATCAGCCTCGCGCTGATTTGTGTGAGGCACCATGCAACTGATTGTTGCAGCCGTCGGCCACAAAATGCCCACGTGGATAGAAACCGGCTTTCAGGAATACGCCAAGCGCATGCCGCCCGAGTGTCGTTTGGTGTTGAAAGAAATAAAGCCGATTGAGCGCTCGTCAGGCCGCAACGCTGAAACCGTAATGGCACAAGAAAAACTGCGGATTGAAGCCGTCTTACCCAAAGGCGGCTATTTGGTCGCACTGGACGAGCATGGATTAGATCTGACAACCGTGCAGCTATCTCAACACTTAACGCAATGGCAACAGCAAGGGCGAGATGTTACATTCGTCATTGGTGGCGCGGATGGCTTGGACGCAGAATTCAAAAAACAAGCCAACATGCTGATACGCGTGTCTAGCTTAACCCTGCCGCATGGAATGGTTAGAGTACTGCTAGCCGAACAACTGTATCGCGCCTGGTCCATTACAAAAAACCACCCCTATCACCGGGCATCGATTTAAACATTCTTCAATTAATATCGGGTATCGTCGCACGAACACATTAGGAAAATTGTATGGCGATGGCCGACCACAAGATCTATCTCGCATCGAAGAGCCCACGCCGCCGTGAGCTATTACGCCAAATTGGGGTGGAGTTCGAATTGCTCATGCTACGTGAAGAATCAGGCCGTCATGGTGCTGTCTCTGAAGTTGTATACCCAGGTGAAGCACCGGAAGATTACGTGACACGCGTGGCTCGAGAAAAAGCAGAAAGTGGATGGAACGCTGTCCAGTGGCGCAAGTTGCCGCTGCGCCCGGTGTTAGCGGCCGACACAACCGTTACACTTGATGGAAATATTCTCGGCAAACCTGCCAATACTGATGAAGCAATGCGTATGCTGCGTTCTTTATCAGGGCGCACGCATCAAGTACTGACGGCAGTTGCCGTGATTGCGAATGGTGAGTTAAACGAAGTACTGCAGCGCTCAGAAGTTAGCTTTATCGATTTATCAGAATCTAACTTGCGCGCTTATTGTGCGCTCGCCGAGCCTTACGATAAAGCTGGTAGTTATGCCGTACAAGGGCACGCAGCGCAATTTATTGAACGCATAAATGGAAGCTACTCAGGCATCATGGGTTTGCCTATTTATGAGACCTCTCGATTACTGATTCAGGCAGGCATCAAACTTTTATGAGCGAAGACCTTTTAGTAAACATTACGCCACAAGAGACTCGTGTCGCCCTGATTCAGCAAGGTGCCGTGCAAGAGCTTCACATAGAACGTACAGCATCACGCGGCAGAGCCGGCAATATCTATCTGGGCAAAGTAGCTCGCGTACTACCCGGCATGCAATCAGCCTTTATTGATATTGGCCTTGAGCGTGCCGCCTTCTTGCATGTTGCTGATATCTGGGATGCACGTCCGCAAACAGGAACCAGCACCACCCCAACACCTATTGAAAAGATTTTATTTGATGGTCAATCTTTGCTGGTGCAAGTGGTAAAAGATCCTATCGGTACAAAAGGCGCGCGACTCTCAACACAAATCTCTATCGCCGGTCGTATGCTCGTCTATTTGCCGCAAGATCCGCATATCGGCATCTCACAGCGCATAGAGAGTGAAGCAGAACGCGAGATATTACGCGAACGCTTACAAAAATTGGTTCCTGCTGATGAAAAAGGCGGGTTCATTATTCGTACTATGGCCGAAGATGCTAGCGAATCAGATCTAGCAATGGATGTCGCTTATCTTAGAACTACCTGGGATCACATATCGCAGGAAAGCAAACGCCACCCTGCTCCCGCGTTGCTTTATCAAGATTTAAGTCTGGCCCAGCGCGTGCTGCGTGACTTTGTTAATGAAGAAACCACCACGATACAAATTGATTCACGCGAAAATTTCCAAAAGCTAAGTGAGTTTTCTCAGAGTTATACGCCGTCAGTTTTGCCTAAGCTGACTCACTACACCGGTGAGCGGCCTTTGTTTGATTTATATGCCGTCGAAGAAGAAATTGAACGAGCGCTAGGGCGCCGCGTTGATCTCAAATCCGGTGGTTATTTGATCATTGAACAAACCGAGGCTATGACAACGATTGACGTAAATACGGGTAGCTATGTCACTGGCCGAAATTTTGACGATACGATTTTTAAGACCAATCTCGAAGCAGCACATGCAATTGTTCGGCAACTACGTTTAAGAAATCTGGGTGGAATCATTATTCTTGATTTCATCGATATGGAAAATGCCGAGCATCAAGCTGCCGTGCTTGCTGAATTACAAAAAGCTCTCGCTCGCGATCGCACCAAAACCACTATTTCTGATTTTTCAGCCTTGGGTTTGGTGGAACTCACACGCAAACGTACGCGCGAATCTCTGGCAAATATATTGTGTGAATCCTGCCCTGCTTGCCATGGCAAAGGTCTGGTCAAAACACCGCGCACCATCGCCTACGACATCCTGCGTGAATTATTACGCGAAGCGAAGCAATTTAATCCACGTGAATTCCGTATCTTAGCTTCACAAGTCGTGATTGATATGTTTCTCGAAGAAGAGTCTCAACACTTAGCGATGCTAGGCGATTTTATAGGCAAGCCGATTTCGTTGCAGGTTGAGACCACCTATCACCAAGAACAGTACGATATTATTTTGATGTAATGAATCCGCACGTCATTATCACGAATATGAAGAAACGCTACACCGGCGTTTCTGGCACGATCAATGCACTGATGCCTGTTCAGGCAAACGATCTGGAGATCGGCTTCGTTGGCGAAGATTTGCCTGGCGCTCAGCTCGCTAAAGCGCACCATCCCGAAAACTTTCATTACCTGTCTGTGTGGCAGGCGATCGCCTTATCGAGCAAAAGAATGCCCGATGGACGTTGCCGTATCTGGCATGTACGTCGCGATCCGGAAATGATGCTGGCTATCTTTCTGCGTGATGTACTTCGTTTTCCAATCAAACTGGTATTTACCTCGGCAGCAAAGCACAGGCATTCGTGGTTTCCGCGTTGGTTAATCAGCCAAATGGATGGCGTCATTGCCACCACTCCAGAAGCTGCGAGCTTTGTACCGAATACGACGAAAGTAGTCTTTCATGGCGCCAGCTTAGAGCGCTTCACACCACCTGAAAATAAATCTATCGCATGGCAACGCACCGGCCTACCCGGCAAATTCGGTATTGGCTTATTTGGTCGTATACGTCCCACCAAAGGAACCGATATTTTTGTCGATGCGATGATCAAGGTGTTACCTGACTTTCCCGACTTCACCGCCATTATTACTGGACAAGCTCTGGCCGCGGAAGACAACTATAAAAACGCGATGGATGAGAAAATACGCGCTGCAGGCCTAGCCGAACGTATTGTCTTTCTAGGTAATCTCACAGCCGATCAGATTCCAGTTTGGTATCAGAACGTCGCGGTAATGGTTGCCTGCCCGCGTTATGAGCCGTTTGGCATCACGCCTCTGGAAGCCATGGCCAGTGGATGCGCTGTTGTAGCCAGCCGCACTGGTGCGTTTGAATACATCGTGCAACCCGGCCAAACAGGTGAGCTAGTGCCCACCAGTGACGTCGATGCTCTTGTGTTGGCCGTAAAAAAATTGATGTCAGATACACGTACTATTGAACAGATGGGTCGCGCTGGTCGCACCCGTGTAACCGCAGAATTTTCGATTGAAAAGGAAGCCCAAGGCATCGCCGACGTCTATCGCGCTGTGCTGCAGGCTGAATAAATATGACCTTGGCTATTATTCCCGTCATACTCTCCGGTGGCAGTGGCTCACGTTTGTGGCCTCTGTCGCGCTCTAAACGTCCCAAACAATTTCTTGGGGTAACCGAAGAGCTCTCACTATTTCAGCTCACACTACAGCGACTCAATGGCATACCTGGTATTCAAGCGCCCCTCATCGTTTCGAATCAAGAGCATCGTTTTCTCGTCGCCGAACAATGCCGTGAAGCTAGCGTTACACCTGATGCAATTTTATTAGAACCGTTTGGTCGTAACACCGCACCAGCGATTGCGGTTGCTGCCTTTCATGCACGCAAAGCCGGAGACGATCCCATTTTATTGGTACTACCTTCCGATCATATTTTTACTCGGCCCGAAGCTTTTAAAGATACCGCGGTGCTAGCTGCGCAAGCGGCAGCTCAAGGCAAGTTAGTTACCTTCGGAATTCTTCCGACTCAAGCTGAAACTGGCTATGGTTATTTGAAGGTCGGTAAGACTACGGACATTCAAGGAGTCCATCAAGTTGCTCAGTTTGTAGAAAAACCCGATAGTGCAACAGCCGAAAAATATGTCGCCTCGGGCGAGTATTTTTGGAACAGCGGCATGTTCATGTTTAAAGCATCGGCTTATTTAAACGCTTTGGAAAAATATCAGCCCGAGATGCTTAAGCAATGCGAACTGGCCTATAACAAAGCGCACGTCGATCTCGATTTCATCCGACTCGATGAACAAGCTATGACAGCCTGCCCATCGGATTCTGTCGATTACGCGGTGATGGAGAAAACTGATCAGGCCGCGATGGTTACGTTGGATGCAGGGTGGAATGATGTTGGCGCGTGGTCGGCAGTATGGCAAGTGCTACCAAAAGATGCGGATGGCAATGCACTACGCGGCGATGTCATTGCACATGACGCTAGCGACTGTTATGTCCACGCAGATTATCGCTTGGTGACTCTATTGGGTGTTAAAGATTTAATCGTTATTGAAACTTCAGATGCTATCTTGGTTGCTGATAAACATGCAGCGCAAGATGTAAAGAAAATCGTCAATACACTGACGGCGAAAAAACGCAGTGAAACTGATCTGCACCGTGAAGTATTCCGGCCCTGGGGATCATTTGATTCACTGGGCAATGGAAAAAATTATCAAGTAAAAAATATTCGCGTTAAGCCGGGTGGCAAACTCTCATTGCAATACCATCATCACCGCGCAGAACATTGGGTGGTCGTTTCAGGTACTGCAAAAATACTTATCGGCGAAAAGACTCAACTAGTTACAGCAAATCAGTCGGTCTATATCCCACTCGGCGAAAAGCACATGCTGGAAAATCCCGGCAAAGAATGGCTGGAGTTGATTGAGGTGCAGTCCGGTAGTTATTTAGGGGAAGACGATATAGTACGGCTCGAGGATATTTACGGAAGAGCGAGCTAAATAAGTGGATATATTTCAAAAATTTGGCAATCTTTTATATAAAATTTTTAATAAAACAAAAAGGATTTTATTATTCCTTTACCTTATTTTTTATAACTTTATTTCGTGTAAAAAAATTATAGCGTCTGATACGAATGCGGTCGTAACCTTAACTTCGCACTCAGACAGAATATTAAGGGCATTTGCAGCTATTGAAAGTATTGGTCTAGGCGCAGTTCGGCCTCGGAAACTCATTTTATATTTGGGGAATCAGTATGCTGAAAAGCCATTACCAAGAAGCCTAGAAAGACTTAAAAGCCGCGGCTTAGAAATAGTTTTTTGTACTGATGTTGGACCGCATACAAAATATTTCCCTTACATTGATTCGTTAACAGATTTTGAGCATCCGTTGGTTACAGCTGATGATGACAAAATATATGAAAAAAATTGGCTTGAAAAACTTATTCAGGCATGGAAAGAAGATCCTAATTGCGTGCATTGCTTCAGAGCCAGAAAAATTATCGTTGAAAACGGAAGCTTCGCACCGTACAAGAAATGGCCTTTGTGTAGTGATACCCATGCTTCATTCGCAAATTTCGCTACTGGCGTGAGTGGAGTAATCTACCCACCCAAGCTACTAGAAAGTATTAAAAATGCAGGCTTAATTTTTCTTGACGCCTGCCCAAAAGCTGACGATATTTGGCTTCATGCGAATGCTCTAAGAAACGGATTTAAGGTCAGGCAATTACAATCTGAAAGTAAACATTTTTTCGGCACCCCCGGCTCAAGTAAGTCAGCCCTGCATTTTTCAAATTTATCCGGCGGAGAAAACGACATTCAAATTCAACGCACCTACACCCAAGAAGACATAGAAAGATTGTCGTAAAGAAATACAATTACTCGGCTCAGGCCAATCTCGCATTCAATTTAAAAAATACATGATCAAAATCACTGATCCGATTATGCGGGGCTTAGAAAAAATTGAGTGTCCTAATAGAAAAATAGTGGTTTTTCAGAAATCATTAATGATTTCGTAATTTAATAAACCAGTAAAATATTTTTCACCAAAAAATAAATTCCTATTAATAAAGCAATATATAAAGAAATATTGCGAGTTCTCTTCAAGAACTTTTTTTTAAAGCAAAGGCATGAAAAGCCAGATTTGCCGCAATTAAAATATTTTCTTTTGGGTAGCCCCGATCGAAGCTCATAAACTTTCAAATCTTGCTTACTCCCAATCCATTGCTCCGCCATAAATCTATTGGAATAATCTGGTTGCGGCAGTTCCCTGATTGTCTCAGAATTTGCCCACCAGTAATTTCCTGCGAAAAATGAATTGGTATCTGGTTTTGTATCTTCCCAGTGAATTAAATCAGGATGCAATTCATGAGTTAACCAAAAACAACCAACCGCATCATTAACTTTCAAATGAAGTACTGCATCCGTCCAGTTGAGTAGGTTGTAGTACTCCATTGTGTACATCCAACACTGATTAAAGCTATGAGCATTTGCAGCTGATTTCGAGTGAGCATAGAAATAATATCCATGGTTAAGCTTAGAATGTTCATGCATTTTTTCTAATGTGATTTGCTCAAAGCCTTTTTTTTCTTCTGCGATAATCTCTAACGGAATTTCATTTGCACGCGACAAAATAAATTTTTTAATTTTTTCTCTGTTGTTATCTGTACCCACAATACAGACGTAAAATTTCTCAAGGTGCTTTGAAAGATTACTTGAAATTAGATTATTTAAATGCTCGTCTATTGCAAGCACTGAATTTTTACCATCCGCATATGCATGGTAAAAATGGAAAATTTTTTTATCTAAAATCATGCCGTAGCCTAATTAATATATATCTAGTGAATTATCGTTTTTTGATTACGGATTTTAGAAATAAATTGTCTTACAATAATTCTAAATAAAATAATAAAATATTCAAATTGATTATTCCTGCTTTTTTTACGCAAACTAAGTAACGATTTTGCCAAATCAAATCGCTGAAGCTTGTAAGAAGCACGAATTAGCTTCAACACATGTCCGGAATTTATAAAATCTTTTTCACCAAGATTTATTATTTCTAATATTTCTTGATCATTAAAAATTAGTGGGAAATTTTGGATTGCATGAAAACCAAAAGTTTTGAAGTCCGTTTTCTCAGATTCAAACGCAAATAACCTTGCAATTTCAAGTGAAGGAAAGCTTATACCGTATTTTTCTTCAAGATCTTGTTTTAACAAAGTACAAATTACCCAGTCCTCTGGATGTGTTTCTTTTACAGACATTTTTGCTAAAGCTTGGCATAGTTTTTTTGAACGTAAAGAGAACCCCCCGTTCCCAACTATTCCCCTATCAACCCATGGCGCACCAATATAATCAAATTTTAGAAATTCATCATCCCAAGAGTCCGGAGATAAAATAAAGCCATCCCATTGAATGATTAGTGCAATATCTAAATCAAAATATTTATGCAACTCATTAATCATAAATTGGGAATAATCTTGGGTACTATTTATAGCTGGTATTTCGACTTGAGTTATATAGCTTGGTAATTCAAAACGTTTTTCGCTCAAAAGAATACATTCACCAAAATTTGCATGAGACAAACACTGATCAATAGCAAATTTTGCTAGTTTTGGGTTGCGTGATTCAACGCACACTAAGCTAATATGACTTAGATCAAGCATTATTTTCGATCATAATAATATGTATTAATGGCCATGCAAATTGCCTATTACAAATTCGGCGCAATACAAGCAAGTAAAAATTTAAATTTATAAAGGTATTACTTCCACTTCGTAACCAACCAATCAATATTTCCTATCCGTCGATACAATTTACTACCCCCACCTTCTACGACATCCTGCATTTTTAGATTACCAGCAAACACGATGATCTTTGCACCTTCAGGTATAAATGGATCTTGAAAATAACTTCTCCAGTAACGAGGAATACAGTGATTTTTAAAACTCACACACCATTCCTTGGGCCAGTAGTTCAATAGGCCGCGCTTGTCTAATTCATGACTCATGAATTGCTGTGAAATTTTGAATGCGCTTTGTGCTGCTATGGGATCACGCACGAACTCATCCAAAATATCGCTGTGAGCGCCCATCTCCATTTTAAACACTGACGAATTACCTACGCTATTTAAAAATTGATCTTTAGCGGGAGTTAACTTCCGCAATGGCTTAGGACGGAATAGATCCATATCACGGATGATCACAAATTTTTCAGGATGATCGAAAAATGGCTCAAGTCGGTCTACAACTACCAAATCTAAATCCAGAAATAGCGCAGTACCCGTCAAACCAAAAACATCCTTACCTAGTAACGCAAGTTTTCTCCAGCGCAGATCCTGGTGCTGCGGCGGCAAGCCGAGACTTGGCAGCGGAAAAACTTCGATACCTTCTTCGATACCCGCAGAATCATCTGTAAAGCAAATGAAGCGATGCGGATAACGTAAATTTCGCTCGACTCCATTACGTAACCGGTTTACATATTCAGGCCCATAGGCTTTACCCCATTTCATGCAAAGGACAAGTACGGGCTGTGATAGCGTGTTCAAATAAGGCTCCCACCGGCTTTATAAGTACGCGGCTCACAATAACTAGTACTCAATTTAATGAAGAGTAAATAGCACATAGCTTCCTGATGAAAAAAGTGGATCACCGCATAGCGATAATTTATCGACCTGAAATTGGTTTACTGCCAAGGCGTGACTTACATTGAGCAGCTTGATCGAGCTACATTTACCCTCATAAATTTCACGCTTAAGCAGTATTCGCTTATACCACAAGGCTATTTCATAGCGCGTTGTGGGAACAAATTTCCAACTCACCAAGGTGGGTCGATCGATTAATTGTTCAAAATTCATTGAATTCAGCGGTTTACCTGAGCTTTCAGGTATTAAAATCACTGTACCTTCTGGAATATTTGTACGTATCCATTGAATCAATTGCTTTTCTTCTCTATTCAAACTACTCATCAAACTATCGGGTGAACTTTGCACCATACGTGGCATTTTGATTACCAACGCACCGAGTGCTATAGTAAAAAATAAGATAGTTACAATTTTTACTCTTTTTTTGCTTACAGCTAGCCAGTGCTTAGTCACTGCATCAAACACGACGAGTAAACATAAAAGATAAAGTAACGACGCAGGTCGGAATAAATAAAATTTTCCAAGCAGCTGGGTGTATCGATCAAACCATGCAATAGCCAAGGCGAAAAGTAAATAGACGTGTAAGCAGCCAACCCACAACACAAAATGTGAGTTCCAGAAAAGTTGCCTACGTTTGACCAGATATAAAATACCAGAAAAAAGCAGGAAGAAAATAAATCCACCAGTCCAATGAAAATAATCCTCTTTGAAAGGTGCGACATGATGAGGATTACGTATATCAGAATAAATTTGGTCGATAGTGAATGCTAAGCCCGATACATCGGGTGGTGGCAGTATTTTATTTTCGTAGATCAAAAGCCCAACCATGGGCAGAACGAGCACGGTAAACCCAAGTAAGCCAAACACTACCTGCTTGCGATTGTGACCATTCAGGTAGAGATATGCAAATAAAGCGCCAGCCCAAAATCCACCGACTAGAAAATGAAAGTAGGTTGCTACCGCTAGCAGAACAACTGCAGCTAAGAGACGGCCTTGAATGACCAAACCAATCGCAAACATCACCAAGATGTAAGCGAACACCTTTCCTTCGCTACCACCGAATATCCACTCACCTGCAAAATACGTTTGATGACCCACCACTAGAAAAAATATCAATGCACAGCACGCCGTTAAGAGTTCTATTCTCAGCGTACGTGTCATTTTTACGTAGGCAACAGCTAGGCCGATCATCAACGCAAATCGCGAAAAAAACCAGGCTGCATCTAATCCTAGATAGCGGTCTGCCAAACCCATAACGATATCGGTTGCTATCTTGGATAGCTGATGGCTGTTGACAGCGTAAAGTTCAGTGAATGGCTTGGGATCGAGGTGATGCTGCGCTAACGCAAAGTAGTTCAGCTCATTACCTGTCCAGGCTACGGGATACATCACTGGTAAGGCAATTAAACAAGTCAAAAAGACTTGCCAGATAAATTCATGTTCTCTACTACGATTTGAGATGAAGTTCATCAGCCAATTTTTGCTAGAGTTTTTTTAGTTTAAGTACTAGGTGTTTTCTTGATCGGACTTTGGCGTACCGTCAGGATGAATGTACTGGTTGAGTCCACGCTCAGTCCATTTTAATTTGAGCCTGCGTGTATTGAGCCGAATACGCTCGCTATTAGCCTGCATTTCAGGCGTAACGTATCCACGTCCATGATCGAGATGCACACAGATAGTGGAATAGCGAATCCGTTTCGCTGTCACGCCCGAATGCCGCAAGCGCCGACCAAACTCAGCATCTTGCCCGCCGTATTGCATATTTTCATCAAAACCATTGACAGCGATAGCCCATTTTTTATAGCACGATGAATTATGGCCATTCCACGAAGCTTTAATCGGAAGATGATTCAACCAGTCGCCTACCTGACCTCTTGATGAAAGCTTCAGGCTACTGATGCCAATATTCATACCTTGCTGGCGTAGCCAATCAGCTGAAAATACGCGCTGAGTATCCACGTCATCCTTAGTGATGGCTTTGCTGATAGTCATAGGTAGCTTGAAATAGCCGCCAGATAGATAACAACCTTCTTCTGCGTGACGAAGGTGTTCAGCAACGAAATCATTTCGCGGTATGCAATCACCATCAGTAAAAATAAGATATTCGCCCTGAGCAGCAGCAATCGCTTTATTTAAGATTCGACTTTTTTGAAATCCATCATCTGGCTGCCAGACATGGCGTATCGTCAGTGATGAGTCAGCATTAAGACGTGCGATGCGCTCACGTGTATCGTCACGCGAGCCATCGTCAGCAATAATGATCTCGAAATCGCGCTCTGTCTGCGCAAAAAATCCCCACAGGACTTTTTCCATCCAATCGGGTGAGTTATAGGTCGAGAAGATAACGCTGGTTTTCATGCGGATCCTGAGCCTGCCAAAATAATGATTGCTTGCGACCGGACTCTTAGATGCCATGCCGCGACGCAGTTAATGCTGATGCAAGGCGTGTGTGGAAAGAATAAGTGATTATACAAAATCAATCACTATAGCTTGTTAAATTTTATCTAGGATCGCCAACCCGCAAATCTTCTGACCTGAGTATCCGAGTGCATTAGAATGCAAGCACTCCACCCGTTTTCGTTAGCCAGCCATCACGTATGATTCAAAAAAAAGTCATCATTTGCATTAATTGGGGTACCAAGTACGGCCCACCCTATATCAATCGTCTGTATGCGATGGTGGCACGAAATATCACGCCGCCTTTCGAGATGGTCTGTTTCACTGATAATTCGGCCGGCATTCGCCCCGAAGTCCGTTGTGAAGAGCTACCCCCACTTGATGCTCGTCTCCCTGTAGGCACGCCCGGCATCTGGCAAAAATCACGACTGTGGGGACCCAAGCTAGCTGACTTAGAAGGGCCAGTTTTGTTTATGGACTTGGATTTGGTCATCACTGGGAATCTCGATGGTTTTTTCGAGTATGGCGATCCAGAGAGTGTCGTATTGTGTAGAAATCAGCTAGCCTCGCTCGGTCGATTTGGTCAGTTCGAGCGAATGGGTCAGACATCGGTGTTTCGTTTTCCGGTTGGGAAGCTCTATCCGCTGCAACAACAGTTTGCTAGCAACCCGCAAGCCATCGCTGATAAATATCGCTTTGAGCAACGCTTCGTTACAGCCAACGCACCCGGCGGAGCGAAATTCTTTCCCAAAAATTGGATTGCTCACTTTCGACAGAATTGTTCAATCACATTTCCATTGAATTTTTTCTTCCCGCCACGAATTCCGAATAATGCGCGAATCGTGATTTTTCCTGGTGATCTGCTACCTACTCATGCGATTGAAGGACGTTGGGGTCCACGGGGATTGTTGTTTGATTCGAGACTGCGCTATATCGCTGAAGTGTTTTCGCCAAAATTTAAAGGCAGTCGTTTTTCTACCCTAAGGCATTTCATTTTGCCGACTCTATGGGTCGATGATGTTTGGCGAGAATAAAATATCGTTAGCAAAAAATTTAGAATAGCTGTAGCTGCAAAACGAATTACGATTTTTCTGCAAACTGTAAATGATAAAGGTGGGCATAAACACCGTTTGCCGCCAACAGCTGGGTATGACTGCCTATCTCGGCAATGCGGCCTTCCTGAAGCACAACAATACGATTAGCATGTTCAATCGTAGACAAACGATGCGCAATCACCAACGTGGTTCGATTTTTCATGAGTGTATCTAAGGCCATCTGCACTGCACGCTCGGATTCAGTATCTAACGCCGATGTAGCTTCATCTAAAATCAGTATCGGTGCATTTTTATAAATCGCTCGAGCAATAGCTAAACGCTGACGCTGCCCACCTGATAAACGCATACCGTTATCACCAATCAAGGTCTGGTAAGCCTCTGGCAACTGCGCAATGACATCCGCCAGATGAGCTGCGCGTGCTGCTTCCTCAATTTTTTGTTGATCGGGAGCGGGGTCTCCATACGCGATATTTGCCGCAATAGTGTCATCGAACAGCACCACATGCTGGCTAACCATCGCCATCTGTGCACGCAAACTATGCAGCGCAATCTCGCTGATAGGTTGGCCATCAAGCAAAATACGTCCCTCAGTAGGTACAAAAAATTCTGGTACTAAATTCACTAACGTAGTTTTACCACCGCCTGACATACCCACTAACGCGATCGTCTCTCCGGGAGCAATGCTAAGAGAAATATCCGATAGAGCTGCTTGTTTTTGATTGGGGTACGTAAAACCTACACGCTCGAAATCTAATTTTCCAGAAGATCGCTCATGCAAAATCACTCCCGTTTCACGCTCCGGTTTGGCATCGATAATACCAAATACAGTGGATCCAGCGGCAAGCCCTCGTTGCAACGGACCATTAACGGCTGCCAAATGCTTGAGAGGTGTGAGCGTCATCAGCATGGCAGTGATAAACGAGGCAAATCCACCTACGGTCATATTGCCATCACCCGCTTGCGAGAGCGCGATCATGATGATGACGGAGACGGATAAGGAATTAATGAACTGCGTTACTGGCTCGGTGGTGGCCGAGGTACTCGCCATGCGCAACATAAAACCACGCAAGCGTTCAGAGCGCTGCTCGAATCGTTTAGCTTCGTACTGCTGACCACCAAAAATCTTGATGACATGCTGAGCACGGGTGGTTTCTTCTATGGTTTGGGTGAGCTCAGCATTTAAGGTTTGATTCTGAACGATTAGACGTTTTAATCGCTGGGCTGTGATTCGTATAACAAAGGCAATGACGGGACCCAAAACAATGATCACCAGCGTGAGTTTCCAATTCAACCAAAATAGATAGCCCAGCAAACCAATCACGGTCAGGCTATCGCGTATCACAACGATCATCACACTACGAATCAAGTCGAGAACTTGATTCACCTCGAGCATCATGGCATTGATGATTTTTCCAGTGGAATTGTCACGATAAAAATCTAGTGGCACATCCAGTAAACGCCGGAACATTTGCTGTCGCAGGGTGGATATCAAACGCCCTGATATAGCAGACATAAGGTAGGTGGTAGTAAAGGTAGAAAGACCACGTATGACAAAGATACCCACCACGAATAGGGGAACTAACCACAATGAAAAACTACGCGCTTCTGAAAAGCCTTTGTCCAGCAGCAGCTTCATCATGGCAGCAACAGCCGGTTCGGTCGCCGCGGTCACCGACATAGCGACCAGCACTAATAGCAAATGTGATTTATACGGAGATAGCAGGCTGAGAATACGCCTGAAAGTAGCAGACAAACTCATCAATATTCAAACCAGACGTTATCGGGACTGAGCCAATCGGATAGTTTGGCACGCAAGGCATCATCAGCGCGCACTCGCCAATCATCTGACAAGCGTAATTCGCCATGAGCGCCATTCTTTTGATACTGAACGACGATAGGGCAAGAAGCTTCGCTTTGCTGAAATGGCGCAATCAATTCACGCAGTTTTACTGCATCAGCCTGACCGTTCATAGATAAGCGCAAGGCTTTAACAAAATTCGCACGGGCTGTCGCGATATCCATTACGCGATCAGCGGTAATGCGCAACCCACCAGAAAAACGATCTTCCGCCACTTTGCCTTGTACCGCTAAAAATTCATCCTCACGAAATAAGGAGCGGTTAGCTTCATAAATTTCACTGTAAACCGTAACATCGACTTGGGCCGTGTTGTCATCAAGCGTAACAATCAGCATGCGACCACGCTGAGTCATCTGGGTACGTACAGCAGCAATAATACCTGCCATAAGTTTGGGCTCACGGGAGGGTTTCAGATCAACTAATCGTGTACGCGCAAATTTTGCTGCCTCTTCAACATAGGCATTAAATAAATGGCCGGATAAATAAAAACCGAGGGCAGTTTTTTCTTCGGTAAGTTTTTGTTTTTCACTCCACTCAGGAACGTTTACATATTCAGGGCTATCATCAAACTGACTATCTGCAATATCGAACAAGCTAACTTGATGTGCTGAAGCTTCGGCTTGCTCTGCACTTTCCATAGCCAATCCAACGGATGCGAGTAAGACACCACGGTTGACACCCAAACAATCAAACGCGCCTGCTTTAATCAGCGATTCAATCGTACGTCGATTGATTTGTCGTTTATCTACTCGACGAACAAAATCAAATAAATCAGTGAAGGGTTTTTCTTTGCGCGCAGCGACAATTGCCTCAATCGCATTCTGGCCGGATCCTTTGATAGCACCCAGACCATAGCGAATACGATCGGCTTTCTTACCTGGCTCAGCTACTGGTGTGAAGCGATACTCTGATTGATTGATGTCGGGTGGTAGTAGCGTCAAGTTACAAATAACACTCGCGTCTTCGGCAAGAATTTTTATCTTGTCCGTATCGTCCATTGCCAGCGATAAGTTGGCTGCCATGAAAGCGGCAGGATGATGGGTCTTTAAATACGCGGTGTAATACGACAGTAATGCATAGGCAGCAGCATGCGATTTATTAAAACCGTAGCCTGCGAATTTTTCCATCAGGTCGAAAATTTCATCGGCCTTCTGTTCGGTTAAACCATTGGTTGCTGCGCCGTCGCGGAAGATCTGACGATGCTGTGCCATTTCTTCAGGTTTCTTTTTACCCATAGCACGGCGCAACAAATCAGCGCCACCTAATGAATAACCACCGATCACCTGCGCCATCTGCATCACCTGCTCTTGATAGACCATGATGCCGTAGGTCTCAGAGAGGATGGCCTCAGTTCGAGGATCAGGATAATCGAATCGTTCGCCGTGTTTGCGTCGGCAAAAATCCGGTATCAAATCCATAGGACCCGGACGATACAAAGCAACCAGCGCAATAATGTCTTCAAAACGATCGGGACGTGCATCTTTAAGCATGCCTTGCATACCGCGACTTTCAAGCTGGAACACGGCGACTGTTTTTGCCTGTGTTAGCAACTGATACGTAGGACGATCATTCAGTGCTAAGGTCTCTAAACTAAAGTCTGCCAACGACGCATCCATGGCACGAATGTTTTGCACAGTGCGGTCAAGGATAGTGAGCGTGGTTAAACCCAGAAAGTCGAATTTAACTAAACCAATCGCTTCAACATCGTCTTTGTCTAATTGCGATATGACTCCACCATCCACACCTTGCGTGTAAAGCGGACAAAAATCAGTGAGCTTGCCAGGCGCAATCAGCACACCACCCGCATGCATACCAACATTTCGCGCTATACCTTCAACTTGTTGCGCGAGTTCCAGCAACTGCCGTACTTCTTCTTCTTTTTCTTGGCGCTCTTTTAAGAGGGGTTCTTCTTTCAGCGCATCAGCAATCGTTACCAGTTTGCCTGGCTTGAAAGGAATTAATTTAGAGATGCCATCACAAAAGTTATAACCAAAATCCAGTACCCTGCCCACATCCCGAACCGCACCTTTAGCTGCCATGGTACCGAACGTCGCGATCTGTGAAACAGCGTCTTTACCGTAACGCTCTTTCACGTATTGAATAACGCGATCACGCCCCTCTTGGCAAAAATCGATATCGAAGTCCGGCATCGATACACGCTCTGGATTCAAAAAACGCTCAAACAGTAAGTTATATTTCAGCGGATCGAGATCAGTAATACCCAACGAATACGCTACCAACGAACCCGCACCTGATCCACGGCCTGGACCAACCGGTACGCCATGGTGTTTTGCCCATTGAATGAAATCGGCAACAATCAAAAAGTAACCCGGAAACCCCATCTTAATGATGGTGTCTGTTTCAAAAATTAATCGCGACTCGTAACGTTCGCGTTCGGCTTGACGCTGATTTTCATCCGGATACAACTGCAGCAAACGCGCTTCCAAACCTGCTTTGGCCTGTGCCACCAAATAGTCAGCAATCGTCATGCCATTCGGTGTTGGGAAATCAGGTAGCTGTGCTTTACCTAACGTCAGCGATAAGTTACAACGCTGCGCGATCGCTACACTGTTAGCAAGTGCCGCCGGAATATCGGCGAACAGTTCGGCCATTTCTGCTTGCGTCTTAAAATACTGCTCTGCAGTGAAACGCTTAGGACGACGCGTGTTGGCGAGAATTTCACCTTCAGAAATACACGTGCGTGCCTCATGCGCTGTAAATTCTTCGGGCTTAATAAATTGCACAGGATGCGTGG
>JBEGSP010000017.1:0-4624 GCA_041179845.1 Pseudomonadota bacterium | reverse complement strand
TCGCTGCTGATTTTTGAAGGTCAGTGTCAGCCAGTGAAATGAGTGACACGAATGCTCTTTCTATTCAACCTGCGCGCTGGGAGCTAGGTGACGAGGGTGAACTTTTCGCACCTTTATATAGCGACGTTTATGCGAGTCACAGTAGTGCCTGGGAGCGGGCCCAGTCTGTTTTCGTCGATGGATGTGAATTAACGTCGCGTTGGCAGGACGGTCGCAGTATACGAGTGCTCGAAACGGGATTTGGCTTAGGTATCAATTTCCTTACTACGTGGGCATCGATCAAAGCCAGTAATAGTTCGGTGCGATTGCACTACGTTGCGGTAGAAAAGCACCCGTTTACTAGTCAGGATTTGCGTGCTGCGCTAGAGAAGAGCGTAGCGTCTGCACCTGCTTCACTCACACCAATAATGAATGAGTTGATTCAGCGACTGCTGATTCAATGGCCACCATTGATTCCTGGTTTTCATTGTTTGCCCTTAGATGATCACACCACATTGACACTGGTGTTCGGTGATGTGGACTCTGTGCTGCCTTCTATTCACGGGCGCTTTGATGCTTTTTATCTGGATGGTTTTGCGCCTGATCATAATGAAGTCATGTGGTCGCTGAAAACCATGCAGCATCTTGCTGGAGTAGCGGCTGAGGGAGCGATAGCGTCGAGTTGGTGTGTTGCGAGTTCGGTGCAGCAAGCGCTTCATGAAGTGGGTTTTGACCTGACTAAGCACGCTGGTTTTGGCAGCAAGCGGGAAAGCTTGCTTGCACGATGGCCAGCAAAATTAGTTGATTCATCCAAGCGAGTTGACTCAGTGGTGGTGATCGGTGCAGGTATTGCGGGTGCCAGCGTTGCACGACAACTGGCGACTCGCGGCATCTCTGTAATTTTGCTCGAACGAGATCAGCCCGCGTCGGGTGCATCCGGAAATCCAGTGGCAGTGGTGCGCCCAGAACCAGGCGGCGCTAGTAACGTGATTGCTGAATTTTCTGCTGCAGGAGTCGGCTGGTTGCAGCGTTGGTTAACTACGCATGGTGAATCAGTGCCGTATGATTTTTGTGGTGCTGTGAGATTGCTACGTGATCAGCGTCGGCATGACAAATTAGCCGCTTATGCGCAAACAGTTCCAGATGAATGGCTGTATGAAGTCAGCGTTAGTGAAGCGACGACTTTGTGTGGACAGTCAGTCGCTGCAGAGGGATTTTTTTTACCGCAAGCGGGTTGGGTTGATCCGACTGCATTGATTGCTGCGTTAATTGATCATCCCCTGATTGAGTTGATGTCTGCTACGGAAGTCAAACAGCTATCGCCGGCTTCTCCGAATGAGTGGTGTGTGGAGTTGTCCAACGATGAACAGATTTTTTCGCGTTATGTTGTGCTTGCCACGGCGGTTGCTGAGCTGAATTCGAATATCGATGGCATTGATAGCGCACGTGGGCAATTATCAGTTTTAGCCGAACGGGACGATAAATCTTTGCGAACTATTGTTTGTCGTGATGGTTATGTAACACCAGCGATTAATGGTGTGCACACCATAGGCGCGACGATGCAGATCGACGGTGACGCTAATCCACGACCTGAAGATGATCTTGAAAATTTTCATCGTCTACAGCGATTGCTGTCAGATTTTGTGAGCGACGCTAGCGAATTACGCAGTGGTCGAGTCTCATGGCGCGCAACTACGCAAGACCGCTTGCCTTTAGTGGGAAAAATTGCTGAAGGTCTGTATGCCAGTATCGGGCATGGTTCCCGCGGCGTGGCCTGCGCGCCATGGTGCGCTGAGTTTTTAGTGACTCAGATACTCGATGAGCCGTTACCGATTGGCCGTGAGTGGATAGAACGTTTGCATCCGCTACGATTTTCGAAGTAGCTAAGTCAAAAAATAGTCCAATAAATTAATCTAATAAATTAATCCAAGAACAAGCGGGATAATTCCATGCCTGGATCAGGTGAGCGCATAAAGGCTTCGCCCACTAAAAATGCATGCACATCAGCGTCACGCATTTTTTTAACATCGTCTTTGCTCAAAATACCTGATTCGGTGATAACAAGTTTTTGGGGATCGATATGGTCGAGTAGATTAATAGTCGTATTTAGAGATGTTTCGAATGTGCGGAGGTTACGATTATTAATCCCTAGCAGGCGAGTCTTAAGTTCGAGCGCTGTAGTCAGCTCTTCAGCATCATGCACTTCAACTAGGACATCCATGCCTAGCTCATGCGCGCAGGCTTCGAGTTCGGCCATCAAACCATGATCGAGAGCTGCGACGATCAGCAACACGCAGTCGGCGCCCCAATGTCTGGCTTCATAGATTTGGTACGGATCAATAATGAAATCTTTGCGCAATACCGGAATGCTGCAGGCGGCGCGCGCTTGCTTGAGATATTCAGGTGCGCCTTGAAAAAAATTCACATCGGTTAGTACGGATAAACAGGCAGCGCCATATTGCGCATAGCTTTGTGCGATTTCAACAGGCTGAAAATTGTCGCGTAACACGCCTTTTGAGGGTGACGCTTTTTTAATTTCAGCGATGACGCCTGCTTTTCCGTTCGAAATTTTTGCGCGGAGACTGGCTTCAAATCCACGGATGTCAGCGCGGGCTTGCTGATTAGATTCCACGTCTCTGCGTAAGCTTTTGAGATCTTGGTATTTCTTTGCCGCCGCGACTTCGTCGACTTTTACGTCAAGTATTTTTTTTAGTATGTCAGACATAGCTGTATCTCAAAATTAAGCGGCAAATTGTTGAGTGAATTTGGCAAACTCTTCAAGCTTGGCACGCGCTGCTCCAGAGGCAATACTCTCAGTGGCTTTAGTTATCCCTTTGGCGATACTGTCGACCACGCCAGAGGCGTAGAGGGCTGTGCCTGAGTTTAGAATGACGATATCGCGTGCCGCGCCGGCTTTGTTATCGAGTGCTTCATAAATTTTCGCGACAGATTCTGCGCTGCTATCCACACGAAGATTACGACTGGATGTCATTTGCAGACCAAAATCTTCAGGATGGATATCGTATTCACGAATCTCGCCATTGACTAATTCGCCTACCATCGTTGCAGCACCTAAGGATACTTCGTCCATATTGTCGCGCGCCCAAACAACTAATGCATGTTTTGCACCGAGCTTTTGCAGTACGCGCGCTTGAATGCCAACCAGATCAGCATGAAATACGCCCATCATGATGTTAGGTGCGCCAGCAGGATTGGTTAATGGACCAAGAATATTGAAGATGGTGCGAACACCTAATTCTTTGCGCACCGGAGCTGCGTGTTTCATTGCGGCGTGATGGTTGGGTGCGAACATGAACCCTATGCCGGTTTCTTGAATGGATTGCGCGACTTGTTCAGGCTTGAGTTGAATGTTCACGCCCAGTGCTTCCAATGCATCGGCACTACCGGATGACGAAGAGACGCTGCGCCCACCGTGCTTGGCTACACGTGCACCAGCTGCTGCTACGACGAACATGGAAGCGGTTGAAATATTAAATGTATTGGCACCATCGCCACCTGTGCCAACGATATCGACTAAGTTGTCGGCATTGGGGACGTCAACTTTCGCAGCGAACTCGCGCATGACTTGTGCGGCAGCGGCGATTTCTCCAATGGTTTCTTTTTTTACTCGCAATCCCATCGTGAGTGCTGCAATCATGACGGGTGACATTTCGCCGCCCATGATTTGTCGGAACAGCATGAGCATTTCATCGTGAAATATTTCACGATGTTCAATGCAGCGCAGCAGCGCTTGTTGTGGAGTGAGTGTCATGGCAGACGTGATATCAGATCGTGAGGAAATTTTTCAGCAGCGCGTGACCGTGCTCAGACAAAATGGATTCGGGATGAAACTGCACGCCTTCAATCGGAAAGTGTTTGTGGCGCACACCCATGATTTCGCCATCGGCTGTCCAGGCAGTTACTTCAAGGTGATCGGGCAACGATGCCCGCTCGATAGCAAGCGAGTGATAGCGAATTACGGTAAATGGCGACGGTAGATTTTTAAACACGCCCACACCGGTGTGCTCTATCGGGGATGTTTTTCCATGCATGACTTCTTGTGCACGAATGACTTTGCCACCAAACGCAGCACCTATGCTTTGATGACCCAGGCAAACGCCGAGTATGGGTAACTTGCCAGCAAAGTGCTGTAAGAGCGGGACGGAAACTCCCGCTTCGTGTGGGGTGCATGGCCCAGGTGAAATACAAATGCGATCTGGTTTGAGCTGCGTTATTTTTTCGAGGGTGATTTCGTCATTGCGATAGGTTTGTACGTCTTCGCCTAACTCACCAAAATATTGAACGAGGTTATAGGTGAACGAATCATAGTTATCGATCATTAAAAGCATGTCAGATCTCCCCGTCCAATCCGTCTTGCACTTGCTCTGCCGCTCTCAATACAGCGCGCGCCTTGCTCTCTGTTTCTTGCCATTCCATTTCGGGGATGGAGTCGGCGACTATGCCGGCGGCGGCTTGGGCGTACAACATGCCGTCTTTGATAACGCCGGTACGAATGGCGATAGCGAGATCCATTTCGCCACCGAAAGAAAGATAACCACACGCGCCACCGTAGATGCCCCGCTTCACGGGTTCTAGTTCATCGATGATTTCCATGGCACGAACTTTGGGGGCGCCAGATAGAGTG
>JBEGSP010000016.1:0-5148 GCA_041179845.1 Pseudomonadota bacterium | reverse complement strand
TCTTAAAAATGTAGAAGCCGTTCATGCACTTGACATTACCGATCGTAAAGCAGTTGAGGCTATCGTTGCACAACATGCACCGGTCACCGCGTTAATCGACACCGCAGCGATTTGCCCGTTTGATGAAGACTGGATGGCACCGGATTGGAATGAGCAATCGTTTCATCGTGTGATGGAAGTGAATGTGCTTGGACCGATCAATCTAGTGCGTGCTGTGATGCCAGGAATGATAGAACGCAAGAACGGCAGCATTGCGCTGTGTGGATCGATTGCCGGATGGATGGGTGGTTTATTAGCTGCGCCGCACTACGCCGCCTCTAAAGGTGGAGTTCATGCGCTGGTGCGTTGGTTTTCACAACGCGCCACGCCACATAATGTGCGTGTGAATGCAGTGGCTCCCGGCCCGATTGCAACAGGTATGACGGATGGTCAGCCCTACCCAACAGAAAAATATCCTATGCAACGCATGGGACGCCCGGATGAAATTGCGAATGCGCTGGTCTTTCTAGCCTCGCCCGCCGCATCGTTCATGGCGGGCAGCATCATGGATGTGAATGGCGGTGTACTGCTACGCTAATTAGCTCAGCGTAAAACCCACATAACCATTACTGGTCGCATCAGACACAATTTTTTGGTATTTCGCAAAGCCACCGGCATAGGGCATAAACACGCGTGGCTTACCGGGCACATTGGCACCGAGATACCATGAGTGCGTCGCACTCGGTAGCAAAGTTGAATTCGCTGCATGATTAACTTCTAATACCCAATCGTCTGCCGCTTTCTCTTGCGCCTCAATCCGTTGAATCCCCTTTTCACGCATATCTTTAATACAGTGCGTGATCCAATCGACATGATGCTCGATCGCGGGCGGCATATTGCACAATACCGAAGGACTACCCGGACCCGTCACGGTAAACATATTCGGAAAGCCCGGAACTTGCAGTCCCAAATAGTTGCGCGGTCCAGCGTACCAAGCTTCTTTTAGCGCGAGACCATTACGACCCTGAATATCGATTTTTAATAACGAGCCCGTCATTGCATCAAAGCCAGTAGCGAATACGATGATATCTAGCGGGTAGTCGTGATTTTTTGTTTTGATACCCGTCGCTGTAATTTTTTCAATCGGCGTTTCGCGAATATTCACCAGATCGACGTGATCAAGGTTGTAGGTTTCAAAATACTGAGAATCGACCGGTGGACGTTTCGCGGCAAAAGGATGATCAATATCACCCAGAAGTTTTGCGGTGCTTGGATTTTTTACTATCTCGCTGATTTTTTCACGAATGAAATCAGCCACAATTTTGTTAGCTTTTTCATCGATTAAGGTATCGCGAAACGCTGCACGAAACTCGAGGCCGCCTTTTTTCCATGCGGCTTCCATAATCTGCTTGCGCTCTTCATCACTGACATCAAACACTGAACGATCGGTGATGTAAAACGGGTGCGCATTCGTATTCGAATTCATGATGTGACGAATATCGTCCGTATGCGATTTAGCATACTGCTTAAATTCATCGGTCAAAGGTGCATTGCGCGCGGGTATGCTGTAGTTCGCAGTTCGTTGAAAAACAGTTAGATGTTTACTCTGCGCTGCGATTACAGGAATCGCTTGAATACCGGTAGAACCCGTTCCCACCACGCCGACGCGTTTGCCGGAAAAATCTACGCCTTCATGTGGCCATTGACCGGTGTGATACCAATCGCCACCAAAATCATTCAAGCCATCGATCTTGGGTACATTAGCCGATGACAAGCAACCGACAGCGGTAATTAAATAGGTGCAGTGAAAAACTTCGCCTGCTTCGGTGGTGACATCCCAGCGATTATGTTGTGCTTCGTAGTGCGCTGACTTAACCCGCGTATCCAGTTGAATATCACGGCGCAAATCAAAACGATCGGCGACGTGATTTAGATAGCGCATGATTTCAGGTTGCTGCGGATAACGCTCAGTCCAGTTCCATTCCTGTAACAGCTCTTTAGAAAAATAGTAAGAATAGGAATGACTCTCTGAATCGCAACGCGCACCGGGATAGCGATTCCAGTACCACGTACCACCCACGCCGCCCGCTGCTTCTAATACTCTTGCGGACAAACCAAGTTTGTCGCGCAATGACAAGAGCTGATACATGCCAGAAAAGCCGGCGCCAATAATCACAGCATCTAGGTTGACAGGTGAAGATGAGGTAGACATCGCGTCTCGTTTTCAGTTAGAAGTTTGCATAACTCAGTACGAACTGCTCAGCGAGTACGCAACTTAGCAGTTCGTTGATTCAATAATTATTCCTTGCACAAATCGTCAATCGGAGAAACGGCAACTCACTTGTCCAAGCACTCCGAAATCGGCGCTCACTTCATCGCCGGGATTGACCTTGACAGGTACGCGGCACGTACCGGTAGTCACAAACTGACCCACCTCCATCGCGATACCCAGACTCGATAGCTCATTAATGATCCAGGTCAGAGCCACGCGTGGATCACCCAAGACATTCCGACCATAACCTGAATCGATGGCCTCACCATTTAGATTGACGTGAATCGATTGATTCAGATAGTCGAATGTTTTCCAATCACTTGCAGCCTGTCCCAAAATAAAATAGCAAGCACAAGCATTGTCAGCGATCAGCTGAGGTGCGCCCACCGTCACAAAATCGGCATAGCGCGAATCGGGTATTTCTATCGATGGATGGACAGCAGCCACAGCGGCCAGCACCTCATCCACGGTATACGGTTGTGTGCGGGGAGACAGAGCCTTTGCAAAACTGAAGGCGAATTCAATTTCAGCAACGTGCATGAGATTGGATTTCAAGGAAACGTTTGCACCCACTGGCAGTATACGATCGTGATAAATGCGCCCAGCCAGCGGGCCATCGACACCTATGTGGCGCTGACCATCTACGCTGGTGGCAGCGATCTTCCAGCCAGAGACGGGCGAACCATGAATTTTTGCAAAGGCCGCCTGAACCGCATAGCCCTGAACGCGGTCAATGGGGCGCTGATCATCTGGCAGCGCAGCACAGCGATCTTTACGGCTCCAGAGATCATGCAAAAAGCCTGCAGCCTGCTGTTGTTTAGCATTAGTGAAACTATCGGAGTGATTTGAGCTCATGGTCTGCCCTGTTCTATTTTTGGTAATCATACGACCGCACTTGGGCGGCTAGTTTGTAATTCAAAAAGGGATGTTCACACAAATTCTCAAGCTAGAGCAAACAAGGTAAGCTGACAACCTGAATGCCTTGAAAATCCAAAATATCCATTACAACAGGAGACGAGCATGGCTTCACTATTTACGCCCGAACAGCGTGCAGCGTACGAACGCGATGGCTTTGTGCTAATCCGTTCACTGTTTGATACCGATGAAATTGCACTGCTACGCGGCGCGATAGAAACGGACCCGCAACTCCACGCCAGTTTATATGATCGCCATGATGCCTCAGGTAAGGCTACGCGCATGGCAACCTGGAACCATCCCGGCGATAGCGTGTATGGATTGGCGGCGCGCTCACATCGTGTAGTGGATACGATGGAAGAGATGCTAGGCGGTGAGGTTTATCACTATCACTCAAAACTAACCGCGAAAGAACCACGCGATGGTGGTGCGTGGGAATGGCATCAAGACTATGGCTACTGGTATCACAATGGCTGCGTATTCCCCTATATGGCAAGTGTGATGGTGGCTTTAGACAAAACCACACGCGAAAATGGTTGTTTACAAGTGATCCGTGGATCGCATCATGCCGGACGAGTGGAACACGGCGTGCTACCCGGTCAGCAAGTCGGCGCTGATCCACGCCGTGTTGAAGAAATGCTCAAGAGCTTGGAATTAGTCTATGCAGAAATGGAGCCTGGTGATGGCTTATTTTTTCATGCCAACGTGATGCATCGCTCGGATCAAAATCGCTCTGAAAATCGCCGCTGGACGGTTTTATTTTGCTATAACGCGGCGCGTAATAATCCCTACCTCGAACATCATCATCCTCAATACACTCCGCTACACAAAGTGGATGACGATGCGATTAAATTAGCAGGTATCAAACACGCTGATAGTTCGGATGATTATTTCCGTAAAAATTTTAATAATCCTCCTGAATTAAAAAAAACACTTCCTACTTCTTAAAACACGATCAGGACACTCCTACATCATGAGCGATAAAAAAAATAAACTCCGCAGTCAAGCTTGGTTTGGTAAGCCGGACAAAGATGGTTTCTTGCATCGTAGTTGGACCAAAGCCTCCGGTCACCCGCATGATCAATTCGATGGCCGACCCGTTATCGGTATTTGCAATACCTTCTCTGATCTCACCTCGTGTAATAGCCATTTCCGCACATTGGTTGAGTACGTCAAACGCGGAGTGTATGAAGCGGGGGGATTTCCTTTGGAATTTCCTGTCATGTCGCTAGGCGAAGCACAGCTGCGCCCTACCGCAATGCTGTTTCGTAATTTAGCCAGCATGGATGTGGAAGAGTCGATACGTGGCAATCCTATTGATGGTGTGGTGTTGTTGATGGGCTGCGACAAAACAACGCCCGCATTGATGATGGGTGCAGCTAGCTGTAATTTACCGACGATTGGTCTTTCGGGTGGCCCTATGTTGAACGGTAAATTCCGTGGTCAAGATATAGGCTCGGGAACCGGTGTATGGATGATGTCCGAAATGGTACGTGCAGGCACCATGTCACAAGAAGAATTTACCGAAGCTGAATCCTGCATGAATCGCTCGCACGGCCATTGCATGACCATGGGCACCGCATCAACCATGGCGAGTATGGTTGAATCTTTAGGTATGTCGCTACCAGAAAATGCAGCGATACCAGCGGTGGATGGACGACGCAATCGCTTAGCGCAATTCACGGGGCGTCGTATTGTTCAGATGGTGAAAGACAATCTCACCATGGACAAAATCATGACACGCCAAGCCTTTGAAAATGCGATTAAGGTAAATGCAGCGATAGGCGGATCAACTAATGCTGTCGTTCACTTGCTAGCAATGGCCGGTCGTATCGGTGTACCACTGACACTAAAAGATTGGGATGATCTGGCAAGTGAGTTGCCATGTCTGTTGAATCTACAACCTTCAGGTAAATACCTGATGGAAGATTTTTATTATGCCGGTGGCTTGCCCGCCTTGATGAAAGAAATCGCACACGAGT
>JBEGSP010000015.1:0-3786 GCA_041179845.1 Pseudomonadota bacterium | reverse complement strand
TTGATTGATGAAATCATTCGTGTCGGTGAATCGCTAGTGGTGGATAGCCACATTCGTGCAGTCATACTGCGAGGCGAAGGTCGTGCTTTTTGTGCTGGTATTGATCTTGAAAGCCTGCAGCACATGCTAGCGGATACAGAACGATCAGTATCCTCACGATTACTGGACCGGACCCATGGTGACTCGAATCGCTTTAAGCGCGTTGCTATGGTTTGGCGCGATATTCCTGTGCCCGTGATTGCCGCTATTAATGGCGTCGCATTCGGAGGCGGTATTCAGATTGCCTTGGGCGCGGATATACGTTTGATTGCACCCGATGCGCGTATGTCGGTCATGGAAATCAAATGGGGTTTAGTGCCCGACATGGGCGGTATGGTGCTGCTGCGTGGCTTAATGCGTGACGATGTAGCGCGCGAGTTAATTTATACCGGCAGAATTGTTGATGCACCTGAAGCCGTAGCCTTGGGACTAGCTACGCGCGTGGTGGATGATCCGGTAGCAGCAGCGATGATAGTAGCAAAAGAATTGACTCAGAAAAGTCCGACGGCACTGCGTGCAGCGAAGCGTTTGATGGGGCAGTGGGCGATCGCATCGGATCAAGATTTACTGTTGGCGGAATCAGAAGAACAAGGACATTTGTTGGGTGCTGAACATCAGATTGAAGCGGTCACAGCCAATTTACAAAAACGTACGCCTGTATTTAAAAATAATTGATGAGGTTTAACCATGAGTTCACATGATGCCGTACTTCTGACGATCACTGATGGCGTAGCGAGACTCACCCTGAATGAACCGGCGCGATTAAATGCGTTGTCGCTGGCGATTATGGATGGTTTGTTCGAGTCGTTAGCACGTTTGCGTGCTGATAACTCTGTGCGTGTGCTGCAAATCACGGGCGCGGGGAAAGCGTTTTCTGCCGGAGCCGATCTGGAGATCATGAATGCTGAGCAAACCCACGTCGGTGAGTTAACGCGAGGTGAGTGGACCGATCTACAAATGCGCACTCGACACAATCGTTTGATTACCGAATTGCGCGAATTACCGTTTCCTACGCTGGCGATACTCAATGGACCTGTGGCGGGAGGGAGTGTAGGGATTGCGTTTGCGGCAGATATTGTAATTGCCGCGCGCTCTGCTTATGTGTATTTACCCTTTATGACCGCACTCGGGATTGTTCCCGATATGGGCAGTAGTTGGTTCTTACCGCGTTTGATTGGTGTAGGCCGTAGCGCCGCGATGACTTTACTTGGCAATCGCGTCAGCGCTGAACAAGCTGCTGCATGGGGCATGATTTGGGCGTGCGTGGATGAAGACAAACTTGAAGCAGAAGCAAAAACTATCACCACTCGTTTAGCTAGCTTGCCAGCGCATGCCGCAGTAGAAACCCGAGCACTGTTTGAGCAAACTTTATCGAATACATTGCAACAACAACTCGATTATGAACGGGCGCGACAACACGAACTGATTGATCGCGATACTTTTCCCGAAGGTGTACTCGCTTTTAAAGAAAAGCGTGCGCCGAATTTCCCACGCTAAGTAGATGCTAATAAGTCAGCACGTATTTCAGCACGTAATTCAGCGCTTAGCATCCAGCCCGGCGCGAAATCGAACGCGTTAAACCAGCGATAGATTCAAGCCGGGCAAATTCAACTGTGAAAATGCACTAGACCACACTTCGCCACGTTTGATTGGCAAGGCATCGGTCCAACTACCCGTAGTGATCAACTCACCCGCTTGCAGCGGAGAGAATTGATTTTGCTGCTGCAGTTCCTGATGCAAAGCCAGTAGGGCATGCAATGGGCTATCCATTACGTCTCTGGCAAAACCTGCAGCGCAGAGTTCACTACCTTCAGCATTCGAACGCGATAAGGAGATCGATGCACCGGAAAGTACCGTGTGGAGTCGGCGTTTGCTTTCGCGCGAAAGCATTTTCGGTTCGCCAATAATTAGCGCTCTGTGCAATCCAAAAGCAGCAATAGCGTCAGCTGGCTCGAACTGCCAGTTACGAAACGGTGAGACCACGATTTCAAAACCGTGCGCCATCCACTCCAGGCACTCGCCTAAACCCTCGAGATCCACATCCGGTTCGGGCGTGCGTGCAAGCTTAAATACCAACTCAGGCTCGATGCGAGGTTGCTGGGCTTTGGTTAGCTTGTGCAGCGCATTATTGTCATGAGCGAATTCCACCGTGGTGTCGAAAAGCGTGGACCAGATAGGTCCAGTCAGTGGTTCTGATTTGCCATACAGCGGCCACATTTTTCGATTGGAAAAACCGATCTTGCGCCCAATCGGTTCCTCGCCCTGAGCGATGCGCGTGTCGAGGATAGTGCGCGCGATATCGTAGGCATCGGCAATGGTCAGATCCGTTTCATCGGTCAGCGGTGACATTAATGTGCCGGCCGCTCGCGCTTTTAACAGCGCATGAGCATAACGATTGGATAGCGTGGACATCAACATAAGAATCTCCTCGGGAGTCAGGCAAAACGGCTACCGAAATTAAGTGAATACTAATTAGTCACGATTTAAACCGGATGATATAGCTGCCTTTCGCTACGAGCAAATTTTTCTGCAGACGATAAATTTATGAAAACAAATTTCGTGCAGCGAGCTTATTTGAAGATAATAAAAAGATAATAAAAACGACTACAAACCGAATAAAAAACGTTTCAAATGTCGTCCAACGAGCTGCCATTCAGATACCCACAGACATACAGACCGATTATCATGCGGCTTAGTTTCTAAGCTTTGCCTCGCAATTCGCTCAAACGTCGTAAATTTTTCTGGCCGTTTTGACTACATCAGCATTTATTTATCATTATGGAAATATCCTTCGCTAAGCAGATACAACAACTCAAGCTCGGAGAAGGTGACGTATTCCATGGTGAGGGCATCTTGGCGATTACCAAGGCCTTACTGCAATCGGGTGTCAGTTATATCGGTGGTTATCAGGGAGCGCCGGTATCGCACTTACTCGATGTGATGGTGCAGGCGCGCGAGCTGGTCGCTGAGTTAGGTGTGCAAGTCGAGGCGTGTTCGAATGAAGCCTCTGCCGCTGCCATGCTGGGTGCGTCTATCCATTATCCGGTGCGTGGAGCCGTCACCTGGAAATCTATTGTAGGTACCAACGTCGCCGCGGATGCTTTGGCCAATTTATCGTCGCCCGGTGTCACTGGTGGTGTGTTGATGGTGATAGGTGAAGATTACGGCGAAGGCGCATCGGTAGTGCAAGAACGCACCCACGCCTACGCAATGAAATCCAGCATGCTGCTGCTTGATCCGCGTCCGGAATTATCGGTCATGGTGGCTATGGTGGAGCATGCATTTGCGATGTCCGAAGCGTCGAACATGCCAGCCATGATGGAGTTGCGCATACGTGCTTGTCATGTGCGCGGCAGTTTTGTGTGCAAAGACAATCGCACTGCACAGGTGTCTACACAATCGCAGATGTCAGAGCCCGCACCATTTGATTATTCACGCTTAGCGCATCCACCCGTTACCTTTGGTCATGAAAAACGTAAGACAGAACATCGCATCCCCGCTGCGCGTCAGTACATACTCGATCATCAGTTGAACGAACTATTTTCGGGTCAACATGATTCTGTAGGAATTATTGTTCAGGGTGGTTTGAGTAATGCCCTGCTGCGTTCATTGCAGCAGTTTGGTTTGGCCGATGCGTTTGGTGAGACGCAGGTTCCGCTGTTGGTGTTGAATGTGACGTACCCATTGGTGCCCGATCAGATCGCCGACTTTGTACACACTAAAAAAGCAGTACTGGTACTTGAAGAA
>JBEGSP010000014.1:0-4951 GCA_041179845.1 Pseudomonadota bacterium | reverse complement strand
ATCGATCTGAAATACCTGATGATCAGTCAAGCAGCCGACTAACAGCTTAATCGCTAGCGGGTTCTGGATTCTTTTTACTCTGAATCACATAGCGCTCGTAAAACTCGCCGAAGATCTGATTAAGCACTTTGCGGTTCGGAACCAGCACGCGCTCATTGTTAATGAGAGAAATATTGATCATATCCAAAGAGGCCAGTGATTCGAGCGAAGGCCCAATATCAACCACCGTAGTATCCGTGGCCCTAGAAAGATCTAGAATAGTTAGGCCCGCCGGTCCAGCCGACATCAGCGCCTTAAGTATGCGAACCCGCTTCTCGGTCGCAAATCCGCCTAGTATGTGAGCAATTTCTTTTGGCTCCATCTATCCTCCCGAATTATCCTGAGCGATGAAAAGGAAGGAAGGCTAGCACAATCGGACATTCCTCTCAGAAATCCATTTAGCTACCAGACTAAGGGCCTACTTTTTCTAGGGTCAGTAACCAACACCCCCTCGCTCTAAAAGCGAGGGCTGAGTGAATTTAACGTCTGAATAGCATAAAGCGACTATAATGCGCGCGTAGGTTCGATCTTCGAACGAATCACCCTCCCGTCAAGCCGCGTGAAAGCTGACCAACCGCAACGTTCTGCGTAACGGTAACCATCTCCAGCACTCCTTGATAAAAAACCCCTTTGCGGGTTTAACCTATCGCACATCGCTGGAGCACTATGGCCAAAGAAGAAATGCTGGAAATGCAGGGCGTCGTTGATGAGATGCTGCCCGACTCACGTTATCGCGTCACACTACAAAACGGTCACACTTTAATCGCCTATACCGCCGGAAAAATGCGTATGCATCACATTCGTATTTTGGCAGGTGACAAAGTCACTCTTGAATTATCACCCTACGATCTAAGCAAAGGCCGCATTACCTTCCGCCATATTGAAGGACAAGCGAAGCGTACTTCATCACCAAGACGATAAGTCATCGCCAGACTAACACCTGCTACTGCAGTGAATGCCAGTAGCAAAGTTAGTGCAGTTTTACTCGTGGCTTAGTGTTATGTCTTAGCCAATCGACCAATGCGTCGACTGCCATTCTAAAAAATCCATGCAGGGCCATTTGGTGATTTCGGTACAGCGATAAATAAAGCATCCTTGCTAAAAATCCCTGAATTTTCACCGAGCGCCCCACCATACGGCCCATCAAATTTCCGACAGCTTCGTAATTACCGAGCGAAATTAGCGATCCATAGTCTCGGTATGTAAAAACTGGCAGCGATTTTTGTGCCAATAAGCGATGCATACTCTTCACCAAAGTCGACGCTTGTTGATGCGCTGCCTGTGCTCGCGGCGGCACAATTTTTCCTGCGTCACCCCATGCGCAAGCCGCGCAATCACCGAAGGCAAAAATATCTTTGTCTGATACTGATTGAAGTGTGTTTGAAACAATAATTTGTCCAATACCATTCGTCTCCAAACCCATGTCATTCAACACAGCTGGCACGCGGATACCACCAGCCCATACGGTGAGATCACTGGGTAAGGATTTACCGCTAGCCGTCAGCACAGCATCAGGCGTAACTTGTGTTACTCGGTCTCCCGTCATGACATCAATATTCAAGTAGCCGAGTAGTCGAGTCGTTTCTATAGAAATCTTTTCTGGTAGTGGCGGAAGAATTCGCGGCCCAGCCTCCACCAACGTGATCTGTACATCTTTTTGTGGGTCTAACTTATGCAGACCATACGCTGCAAGAACTTCAGCGGTGTTACGTAACTCAGCAGCTAATTCAACACCCGTTGCACCACCACCGATAATCACCAGATGCACTTTTTTGACCGGCGCATCAGCCGATTGAAAAGCGCCACTCTGCGAGCGCATACATGCTGACAAAATACGTCTACGTATCGTCTCTGCCTGTGTCACAGTATCGACTGCCATCGCATGTTTTTCTGCACCCGGCACATTAAAGAAATTCGTTACGCTGCCTATAGCAAGCACTAGCGTGTCATACGGAATAACGCGTTCCGGAAGTATCGGATTTTGATTTTCATCCAAGACCGGCGCTACGCGAAGGCATTTTTCATCGCGGCTGACATCCATCAACGCACCTTGATAAAACTCGAAGTTATGCCAGCGAGCTTGCGCTACGTATTCCAACTGATGGGCGCTCGGATCCATACTGCCCGCTGCAACCTCATGCAGTAGTGGCTTCCAAATATGCGTTGCTGATTTATCGACCAAAATGATCTGGGCTTTTCTCGATTTACCCAGTGAATCACCGAGTTGAGTAACCAACTCCAATCCGCCTGCGCCACCCCCAACGACGACAATTCGGTGAATCTCTTGGCCAGTTGAGCGGCGTTCTTTCGGTATAACGTAGGCAGAATTGTTCATTGTTTCCTAAACACGGATAAGCAAAATTTTTAAAGCAGGCAAGATTATAGGCCCTCATTATCAAATGCTTTATTGACCCGGCGTTGGGACTTAAAAATTCAACCAACCACTTTCAAACAAATACTTAATTTGATAATTTTTTCAGAATTTTATAACTTTTCTTGATTCACTTAAGGTATTAAAATGTTGACCAGAAATTAAGCTGATAAAACAGCCCACGGCACATTAACCCTCTTCCTAATCAGAAACCCCATGAAAACAAAATCAACCAGTGCGTATCTGCGTTTTCTGCATCTAGCTCAAGCAATCAAAGAAGTTCCGCTTCTTCCTGGTTTAGAGCCTATTGAAGAAAAAATCTTAGAAATCGTCGCTGATGCTCACGTTATGAAAGCGCGACTGTCTGTCAAAGACTTAATGAATAAATCCGAATTAGGTTCGCACGCTATGCTGCATGGTCGCCTACAGTCTATGCGCGAAAAAGGTTGGATAGCGCTCGCCCCAACAGAGGATGCGCGCCGTAAGCAATTAGAACTGACACCTGCTTCTCTACAGCATTTTGACAAACTCTCTAAATTAATGAGCAAAGCCGTTAAAGCCAGTGATAAATGACTAATGTCATTAAAAAAGAAGTTCAACTGTTCACTTACTTAGTGGCCGGTTACGGAATGCTCTTCTTTTTTAATGATGCACAACGTAGGTCATAGCTTTACTTTGGCTGGACGAGACCCAACATCGCTTTTCCTAATACCTCATTCCCCTGCTCTACCAATACTTGACCTGCATTCAGACGATCACGATTTTCACGGTTTTGGCTTAATTTAAATTTCCCGATCATCCGTGTAATTTCAATCTCTATACCCACAATAGATTTGACCATCATCTCCATGTAGTCGCGCGGCGCATCACTCATTTTCCAAGGCTTAGGCTGATTTGCTTCATGCTTTTTGGTTAGACGACCCACCAGTGCACGCACATATTTTTCATCGTCGTGAATAGTGATTCTTCCGTACGCGTGTACGACTCTGTAATTCCAAGTCGGTACTTGTTGATGTGTTTCGTGTTTACTGGGATACCAGTTCGGTGAAATATACGCATCTTCCGCTTGAAACACGACTAAGACCTCATCACCATTTGTAGACAGCTGCCAAACCGCATTGTTACGCGCTACATGCGCCCTTAGGATGCCTTGCGTTGAACCAGTCGCATCTAATTCAAATGGAATATGGTTAGCGTTTAAACCCGATTCACTCTGCGTAACCAATACTCCCAATGGATGATGCGCGATCAGATCGTGTAAGACCTCGGGGTTGGATATTTCGAAGTGTGGTGGGACATACATGTTGACCCCTGCTAGATGGCTATTTAAACTGGGAGTCGATTTTCCGCTAAGACAGAAAACTATGAAAGAGTTAAAACGCCTAGATAACAGTGGGCTTCATATAGCTTCAGGTCAAAGCAAAGTTTTACATTTTAAATAAATTCGATACCGATAAATTTTTGGCAAGTTCAACCAAGGGGTTTACATGAAAAACGTACTAGTCGCTATGATGATCTGTCTTTTCTCCAGCTCTGCGTTCGCAAACCACCATGAGGGTATGCACGGTAAATCACATCAGAAATCCAAAGCACACAAAAAACACAAAGCGCATGCCAAGCACAAAAAGGCATCGGTCTGAGGTCAAGACTCGTAATACGCTGATCGTTGGAGCTATATCCCTATCCTAATGATCTACAGAAGCTTTGCTGTTCAAATAGCACTTCTGTTTTCTACTGCGTACGAGTGGCCAGATCATTAATCTGATCGTGCCTAGAGAGTTTTTCTAGTGTTATAATCTCGCCCTTCGCGGCCGTAGCTCAGCTGGATAGAGTACTTGGCTACGAACCAAGGGGTCGTGGGTTCAATTCCTGCCGGCCGCACCAGTACAAAAAGTAGCAAAATCAACGGGTTAGCGCCAAAAGTGCTAGCCCGTTTTTCTTTTTAGCGCCACTTCATTTGGACACTTTTTGGACATTTTTTGCGCGAGATTCAAAAATCAGAGTCCAGATTGACCAGTACCAGTAGCACCCATTTGCAGAAAAAACCAAACCCCTAGGCTTTTCGATGAATACGCTTTTTATAAAAACGTATTCTTTTTTGAGATGAAGTAGCAGAGAAGTTCGTCGAAAAACTCTGCCTAAACCATGGGCAGGTCATCGTTTCCGATATGCGAAACGCGTGGCGTAGCAAAGCATCGACCTCGTCACATCTTCAGATCGTCGCCACTATTACCATTAGCCGTATTCGCTTTCGTAGTACTACCTTGCGCGGGAAGGCTGGTTGGCGAGATCCGCTATCTCTCTTGATGGATGGCAACTCATTTAAAATCTGTAAATAAAACCAAACCACAACATATATCCACCAGGCTCAAAACCTGAGCCACCCAACCCATAAAGTCATCCCATGCCAGCAGCCATCATTTTTGATATCGAAGCCACCGACAAAGACAACCCTGTCCTAGTTGAAGCCGCCTGGGTTGCCCTAGATAGCATCAGCCCATTCACCCTTGGTGAAGAATTTCATCAACGCTACAACCCCGG
>JBEGSP010000013.1:0-6689 GCA_041179845.1 Pseudomonadota bacterium | reverse complement strand
GGGTGCAATGACGATCGTTGAAGTCGTTGATGCTCATAATGGTTTTGATGTCATTACCTCACGCATACGTACAACCAACATCACCGCGCTAATATGGATGGTTGGAGCAGCCACATTTTTTCTGAGTGCTATTTTGGATAACCTGACGACCGCTATTGTCATGGTTTCACTCACTAAAAAGCTGATTGACTCTCGCGAACAGCGCTTGATGTTCGCCGGCTTGATCGTTATTGCCGCTAATTCCGGCGGCGCCTGGTCGCCGATAGGCGATGTGACGACGACCATGTTGTGGATTGGTGGTCAGATCACTTCGCTAGCGATTATGAAATCGGTGATTCTTCCATCGATCGTTAGTTGTTTAGTGCCGCTGGCTGTGATCACCTATATGTTGCGCGGACAAAAGGTCACGGAACCCGTGTCTGAGGCGGGTGCTCAGTTGAATACCACCTCCGAACGTGAACGCAATATTATGTTTTTTCTCGGATTAGGAGTGTTGGTCGCGGTACCAGCATTTAAAACTATCACCCACCTTCCACCATTTATGGGCGTCTTGTTTGGTTTAGGACTGCTATGGTTGGTCGGTGATCTTCTTCATGGCAGCAAAACAGAGGAGGAGAGGGAGCACCTTAACCTAACCAGCGCACTTAGCCGTATAGACATGGCATCGATAGTTTTTTTCATCGGTATTTTGTTAGCCGTTGCTACGCTTGAGCACTCGGGTATTCTTCCAGCCTTAGCATCCTGGTTAAACGATACCGTTGGCAGAGAAGATTTTATTGTTTTACTCATCGGTATAGTGAGTGCTATCGTGGACAACGTCCCCTTAGTGGCCGCCGCTATGGGCATGTACGATCTCGGGCAGTATCCTACCGATAGTTTTTTGTGGGAATTTCTAGCCTACTGTGCAGGTACCGGTGGATCAATTCTAATCATAGGCTCAGCGGCCGGTGTGGCTGCTATGGGTCTGGAGCGCATTGATTTCATGTGGTACCTGAAAAAAATTAGTTGGTTAGCACTGATAGGTTACTTAGCAGGTGCGCTGATATATATCCTGCAGATATATCTGCTCGCATAACAAAATCTTAAAATTGAGTGCTGATTATTTTTTTTCAAAAATTACTATATCCCGCTTTACTAGTTTGACTAACTGCATTTACGAGACATTTTTTAATTAGATTCAACCTAAATCGCGCTAGAGTATTTTGATGCTAGGCCTCACCACTTGGGGTGCTTACCGTACTCTTCGCGCAAATGAAAAATAACAAAGAATAAATTTATCTATGCTTGAAATCACTGCTACCTGCTTAGTCCTTACTGCGCTACTCGCTTATTTAAATTTTCGATTTATTGGTCTGCCGATCACGATCGGTGTGATGGCGACTGCACTAGCATTGTCACTGTCAATAGTGGGCTTACATTGGATAGGCGTGGATTTTGGATTGCACAGCCAATTAGAGTCGATGCTCAAAGCGATTGATTTCTCGAATGTGCTGATGCAAGGCATGCTGTCGTTTCTGTTATTTGCAGGTGCTCTGCACATCAACCTTTCTGAATTGAGTGCTTATCGGTGGCAGATTTTAGTGTTGGCATTTTTCTCTACACTATTCTCCACGATTGTCATTGGCCTAGCGGCTTGGTACATCCTTCCCATTATCGGTATACAACTTCCGCTGATATATTGCCTGCTTTTTGGGGCACTCATTTCACCTACCGACCCGATCGCTGTAATGGGGATATTGAAATCTGCTGGTATCCCGAAAAACTTGGGCTTAGTCATATCAGGCGAATCGCTTTTTAATGACGGTATTGGCGTCGTCATTTTTTCAATTTTGATGGGCATGCTGATGGTTGGAAAAGTGCCCACTTTCGACGAGGGTTTAGGCTTGCTTACGCGCGAGGCTGGCGGTGGGCTGTTATATGGACTGCTACTCGGTTACGTAACCTTCAAACTGCTCGCCAGCATAGATAATTATCAGGTTGAAGTCATGCTGACCTTGGCAGCAGTCATGGGCGGCTATGTCATTGCAAGCAAACTTCATGTTTCTGGTCCACTTGCGATGGTGGTTGCGGGTTTGGTAGTGGGCAATCATGGTCGCGAATTTGCTATGTCTGAAACTACCCGTGATTATGTCGATATGTTTTGGGAAATGATCGATGACATTCTCAACGCTGTGCTGTTTGTATTGATAGGCATGGAAATTTTATTGATTACATTTTCCATCAATATGGTAGTGGCCGTAATGGCGATGGTGTTGCTAACCTTGACAGCAAGGTTCTTGACCGTATGGGTGCCTGTGCAAGTCTTCTCAGGGTATTTCAAACTGCCGCGCGGCTCTGGAGTGGTGTTGACCTGGGGTGGTTTGCGCGGTGGTATCTCTGTTGCGCTGGCACTTTCGTTACCCTCCGGGCCTGAACGCGAAGTTGTGCTTGCGCTTACCTACGGCATAGTTGTCTCATCTATATTGATTCAGGGGCTAACCATAGGGAAAGTTGCGAGTAGAGCGGTTGATTCGTCTGAGCCTGCTACGAATCATTCATGACGCAGGAAAGATCCTAGTGATAGAGATTTTCTACTTGTCCTTCCGCATCAACCCGATAGCAGCGTAAATCCAGCTGAAACACTTCAGGCTTAACTATCGATTTGCCGCGTAACATACGCGCGCATTCTTGTAAGCCTTCGGGTACCGAAGGATGAGGAAAAATCAATTCCGCTAGTTGGTCGATACCGGCATCTAACGCAATCATTAGTGCGATAGCCTGACTGGTGCTGGAAGCATGATTGCCCATTACACGCATACCAAGAATTTTCATCTCGTCGTCATCCGAGACTAAAATCTTAAAGAAGCCTCCGGTCTTACCCATGGCAATGGCGCGATTAATGTACCGGTAATCCATCATCGCCATGCGGTAGGGTAATTTGCGCTTGCGTGCCTGTGTTTCATTGAGCCCAACTGCGGCGACTTCGGGATTTAAAAACATGATGGTCGAGATATTTTCGTAAATCAGATCGCGCGCAGGTTTGCCAAAGATGCGCTCAACGGCATAGCGACCTTCCAGTTCTCCGACATTAACCAGCGAAATATCCGCCGTGAAATCACCTACGGCATAGATCTTCGGTACCGACGTTTGAGTGGCATCATCAATGCAATAACCGCGATCATTCAATTTAACGCCGGCCGCTTCTAGCCCTAGATTCTCAGTATTAGCAACGCGGCCAACAGAAATAAGTGCGTTATCGACCAGGTAGGTTTCATGGCGACCATCTTTGTAGTTGAGTACATACTCGACTTTGCCATCGACGATCTTCATGGATTCTAATGATGAACCACGATGTATCACGACGCCATTGCGTTCTAGGTTGGTAGCTAGTGCCGATGAAATATCCTCATCTTCAAACGGCAAGATACGCTCTTCTTTGTCAATTAAAAAAACCTTGGTTCGGCCATAGTTAGAAAAAATAGTAGCGAATTCACAGCCAATCACGCCAGCACCCAGAATGACTATGCTGTTGGGAAAATCCGGTAGAGACGCTATTCCGTCACTGGTGAGAATGGTTTTTTCATCAATCGGAATGTGAGGCAGATAGCGTGGACGACTGCCGATCGCTAGCACAATGTGGTCAGCCCAGATGGTTTCTTTGCTTCCATCGGCGTAAGTGATCTCAATCTCATTTTTATTGAGAAGTTTTCCGTGTCCCTGAAATTCGGACAGTAATTCTTTTTGTTTGAAATAATTAATCTGTTCACGTAGCTGAGCATATTTATCACCCACAGCGCGGTGCATTTCATTAATCACCGCAGGGTAGCTCAGATCGCACTCATTTACGGTATACCCATAATCCGTGTGGCGTGTGCTCTTGTAGCTCTCTGATAGCTCCCACAGCGTTTTGGACGAGAGGGCGCCATTAAAAATACCGGCACCACCGACTTTGTTTTTTTCTATCAGAGCAACTGTTTTACCAAAGTCTAAGCCGCGCATAGTCGCGGCAAATCCGGAGGGGCCGCCGCCGATCACACATAAATCAAATTTTTTCATGAAGTGCTTACTTTCTGATGGTGACTGATAGATAGCCAAGGGGGCACCGATCCGCCTAAGCGTATGTTTATAAACGGGACATAGCGGGACTCCACGGGACTAAACAGGAGATCGACGCAGCGCTTGGCCACAGCAAGACCCTATTAATCAAGGGAAATAATTTAACAGGTTTGACTTAACTATGAGTAATAATCACTAAAATAATAACAACCGAAATTCCTCTTAATTTGCCGCGCTATCAATTTGGAAATAGATGGCAATGAACCATAAAAAAACAAACAACAAGAATGCATAACGACTTATGAATGATTCTGCAAATTCGATTTCCCGACCTGCGCTGACAGGTTGGCGCTTAAAGCTCTACACCATCATCTTTGAAGCTGATACGGTGACTGGTAAGCGATTTGATTTAGTGCTGGTGTGGAGCATAGTGATCAGCCTGGTGGTGATCATGTTAGACAGCATGCAAGAAATTCACGCGCAGCACAAAGATATGCTCAATGTGGTGGAATGGTTTTTTACTATTTTATTCACCATCGAATACATAGCGCGTTTGGCTTGCAGCCCGAATCCGCTGCGCTACGCAAAAAGCTTTTTGGGGGTGATTGATTTACTGTCTATCTTGCCCAGCTTTGTGTCGCTGTTTATTCCTGAGGCCTACGTCTTACTGGATGTGCGGATACTGCGCTTGCTGCGAATTTTTCGTGTGCTTAAGCTCACCGGCTATGTCGAGGAATACCAGTGGTTGATGCTGGCTGTGGTGGATAGCCGCCGAAAAATTGGTGTTTTTATTTCCATCATCCTCACCTTAGTGGTGATATTGGGCACGATGTTGTATGTAGTGGAGGGGCCAGCGAATGGCTTTACCAGCGTTCCTACATCCATTTACTGGGCGATCTCTACCCTTACCACGGTAGGCTTTGGCGACATTACGCCTAAGACTGATACCGGTCGATTTATTGCGTCAGTGATGATGATGTTTGGTTGGGGCATATTAGCGGTACCCACGGGTATCGTGTCAGCCGAAATGATTGCCCAGCATGCGGTGAAAAAAACGCTGTCTGAATCAACCACGCGAACATGCCACAGTTGCATGACCGAGGGTCATAGCGCCCAAGCGGTGCATTGTCTACATTGTGGTGCCAAGCTGACGGAGTATTTTGGTGAGGCTCCCGACCTTACGCCACGCATAGCATTGGCGGCTGCCATGATTTACATGATTAATGCAGATGGAAAAATAGAGCCCGAAGAAATAGGGCGCTTAGTGACCGCAGTTAGAAATGACCGAGAGTTACTGGAGGTCGCTACCCGTTACACTAAATTTCACAGTGCAGACGATTTTTTAGCGCAAGCCACAGAGATGTTAAACCGAGATCAAAAGCTGTCGGTCTTGGTCAATTTGTATGACGCGATTCTCGCCAATGGCCAGGCAGTTCCTCAGGAACTCGACTTGTTCGAACGCTTTATGAACAACTTTGGATATCATCACGAAGAATTTCAACCCTTCTTCACATCCATCGCTGTTAAGAACAACCGCGATTTATTCAGTCACTGATCAGCATCACGCTCTTATCGGAATATCGCGAAGAGCGTGATGTGCATATCAATAATTGCAACGAGCAAAAACCTAACCGACGCAAATACCGCTTAAGATTTGCTTCAGCCTCAGGCTTTCTTGCCTTTTTCGTCTAGCTCTGCGCGTATTTCTTCCATCATGCTCTTGACCGCTTCATCGCTCAAACGGTACTGACGTTTCAGACGATCGAGCGTTTCAGATTCCGCTTCGGTCACGACACCATCAGCCAAGGCTTCGCGCAATTGCTGACCAAAAGCGGCTTTCTTGCGCGACATTTGATTTGAGAAGGCGGACGCCACAATACCCGTCATGATGGCCGACATACACACACCTAAAAAGCCCGTGGTCAGCGCGATGATTTCCCCCATAGGCGTTAAATCTTCCACATTGCCGTAGCCTGAGGTAATCGTGATGATCGCCCAGTAAATACAGGAGGGGATAGAGCCGAAATGCTCAGGTTGGGCATGACCTTCGGAGAAATACATGAGCGATGCCGAGACGATGGTCGCGATCACCAATAAAAATATGGCGGAGACAAACGCTTGGCGCTCAGAGGCTACCGCATGAAACAAATCTTGTAAGGCTGTGTTGTATTTCGATAGCTTCAGAATACGCAGCAAACGAAGCACGCGTAGTACGCGCAAATCGAGGTAAGGGAAGAACGCATGCAGGTAGTGCGGCATGGTCGCAAAAAAGTCAATCAGACCGAAAAAACTAAATACGTATTCGCGCCGACCTTTCCAAGAGCCGCCATTCTCGGCGGCATAGCGTGCGCCATACGACCACGTGCGTAAAACATATTCCGCAGTAAAAAACATCACGCTCCAGAATTCAAACTCATGGAAAAAATCTTTGTACTCGTTGTGTATGTCGGGAACCGAATCGAGAATAACGGCCAGACAGTTAGTAAGCACGACAAAGGTAATGACCCATTCCAAGATTTTGCTAGGAAGGTCGTGTGCTGATCCATCAAGGATCTCCATGACGCGGTGCTGAATTGAAGCCATTGCGGTGTTATCTCTACGCTAAATAAATGCCATCGTACGAGTGGCAAAAAAAAGGCTGGCAAAGCCAGCCT
>JBEGSP010000012.1:0-6844 GCA_041179845.1 Pseudomonadota bacterium | reverse complement strand
TGTAGCGGTGCCTAAGGCGCTGAAGATAGGCTTGGCGTTAGGCGGAGGTGCGGCACGCGGTTTTGCACATATTGGTGTTATCAAAGTGTTGGAGGCGAATGGCATCGTGCCCGATATCATCGTAGGTACGAGTGCGGGCAGTTTGGTGGGCGCGCTTTATGCCGCGGGTAACAATGGCATGGCTTTGCAAAAGCTAGCGATGGAAATGGATGAGGCAGCTATCTCTGATTGGTCGGTACCGTTTTTTTCTAATTCCACCGGAGTGCTTAAAGGTGAGGGCGTGCAGCAGTATGTGAATCGCGCTGTACACAATCAACCGATTGAAAAATTGCGTATGCAATTCGGTGCGGTTGCGACGGATTTAAAAACAGGTCAGCCGATTCTTTTTAGGCGCGGTAATACTGGTGCGGCAGTGCGTGCTTCATCAGCGGTGCCAGGCGTGTTTCAACCAGTGCGCGTAGGGAATGTTGATTATGTTGATGGGGGGTTGGTGTCGCCGGTACCCGCGAGTTTTGCGCGCAAAATGGGAGCAGATTTTGTGATTGCTGTGAATATTTCAGCGCAGCCAGATTCGCAGCCAGCTTCATCAACATTCGAAATGTTATTGCAAACCTTTGCAATCATGGGGCAAAGCCTAAATCAGTACGAACTCAAACAAGCAGATATTGTGATTCGCCCTGAGCTGGCGAACATGAAAGGGAATGACTTCGCTAGTCGAGGCCCCGCCATCATTGCGGGTGAAAAAGCAGCGTTAGCGTTGATTGCTGAAATACGGCAACGAATTAAAGCGAAACGGGAAAAATTCTAAGTGAACAAACAGCGAGGCGTGTTTGCTTAGCGATTAGCAGCGGTGGTTTCGCTCGCTTCTATGCGACGTGCGCCGTTAAAGCGTGCCTTCCAATAAGAAAGATCCATGCTTTCTATGCGAACGGCGCCACCGGTTGAGGGCGAATGAATAAATTTATTGTCGCCTAGATAAATACCTACATGCGAGAAGGCGCGACGCAAGGTATTAAAGAACACCAGGTCGCCGGGTTGTAAATCTTGTTTATCAACCGATTCGCCCAGTTTGCTGATCTCAGCGGAAGTGCGTGGAAGTTCTTTCCCCTGGGCTTCTCTAAACACGTAGCGTACAAAACCGCTGCAGTCTAAGCCATTCTCTGGGGAGTTACCGCCACGCCGATAGTTGATGCCGACTAGTGACATGGCCTCTATCGCGAGTTGAGTTGCGCGATCGGTGAAGCTAGAAAGTTTACTGACCAAAAAATTTGTCTCGCCCTCAATTTCGACGGCAGCCGCAGGTAGGCAGCACAAGCTACCCACTAGAGCGGTGATTAGCGTTGCTTTGCGAATCAATGCAGGACGATAAGAGTTTTGCAAATTAGACAATTGTGTACTTTTGGTAAAAAACCAAGAGCGAATGTAAGCGATGCGGCGCTCAATGTCAAAGCAAGGCCAATTAAACTGTCCAGAATGACAACTGACATTCTTAGGTAAAAAACTTGTCGTACAATCCAGCCTTTTTTCAATTACGGGGAGTTGAATTATGCGGTCCAAACAAGCACTGACGCTGTCGGATGTTAAGAAAATTGCAGCAGCGGCTGAGGCTGAGGCGGTGGCCAATAAATGGGCAGTCACCATAGCGATCGTTGATGATGGTGGCAACCTTCTTTGGCTGCAGCGTCTGGACGGCGCGGCTCCAGTATCGGCGTCGATTGCTCCCTCCAAAGCGCGCACCTCAGCACTCGGCCAACGCGAGACTAAGGTCTACGAAGACGTTATTAACAACGGCAGATATTCCTTCCTGTCAGCTCCCAATATTGATGGATTGCTTGAAGGTGGCGTTCCCATCATGGTCGGCAGTGATTGTGTAGGTGCGGTGGGCGTTTCGGGAGTGAAATCCACTGAAGACGCGCAGATCGCTAAAGCTGGAATTGCTGCCTTGGGTTTGTAAGTCACTACTTAGTCGGAATACAGCGTGGAACCTCGGCTTGCTCGGGTATGATGCTTCGCGGTACAATTGTCAGGTTTAACTAATTGAACCCGCCGCCCGCACAAGCCTCCTTCCACACATCCCGGTCCACCCGTATTCCGCGCGTCCCTCAAATAGAGGGAGACGGCTAGCGAGTATCAGGGATAGCTGCGGCGGTAACTATCTTGGAGTTACTTTTGCCGCCTTTTCTTTCGGCCAACGAGCAACCGGCCATCCTAGCCCTAGCGGATGGCACTGTATTTAAGGGGATTTCAATCGGCGCCGCAGGCTATACCAGCGGCGAAGTCGTTTTCAATACAGCAATGACGGGTTATCAGGAAATTCTGACCGACCCCAGCTATAGCCGCCAGATTGTCACACTGACTTACCCTCACATCGGAAACACCGGCGTCAATCCCGAGGATGTTGAATCCAGCCGTATTCATGCCGCTGGTTTGATTATTCGAGATTTACCGCTTCAGGCCTCCAATTTCCGTTCAACGCAAAGTCTGTCGGATTACCTAAAAGCAGAAAATATTGTCGCCATTGCAGGTATCGATACCCGCAAGCTGACCCGAATTTTGCGAGAAAAAGGCGCGCAAAGTGGCGCGATTGTGGCAAGTCCTGATGCAAAACAAGCGACTGCCTTGGAGCATGCGAAGGCCTTTGCTGGTTTGGCCGGTATGGATCTGGCAAAAGTCGTCTCTACCAAAGAGTCCTATGAATGGACTGAGACTGAGTGGGTGCTGGGTCAGGGTTACGGCAAACTCAACTCACCTAAATTTCATGTGGTGGCGTTTGATTACGGTGTGAAGTACAACATCCTTCGCATGCTGGCTTCACGCGGCTGTCGCGTCACCGTCTTACCTGCACAAGCTACCGCATCCGATGCGCTGGCATTAAAACCGGATGGTATTTTTCTCTCGAATGGCCCAGGCGATCCTGAGCCATGCGACTACGCCATTCAAGCGGCTCGCGAATTAATTGATCAAGGATTGCCAACCTTTGGTATTTGCCTTGGACACCAAATCATGGCGCTCGCTTCGGGAGCTAAAACTATCAAAATGAAATTTGGTCACCATGGTGCGAATCACCCGGTGCAGGATTTGGTTACCAAGAAAGTCATGATCACCTCTCAGAACCACGGTTTTGCAGTAGATCCCAACACACTGCCTTCAAACTGCCGTGTGACGCATATCTCGCTGTTTGATAATTCGTTACAAGGTTTTGAGCGAACTGATCGTCCCGCATTTTGTTTTCAAGGCCACCCCGAGGCCTCGCCCGGACCACACGACATTGCCCCGTTGTTCGATCGTTTCGTGGCAATGATGGAGAAGCACAAACATGGCTAAGCGTACCGATATAAAAAGCATTCTCATCATCGGTGCTGGTCCGATCATTATTGGTCAGGCCTGTGAGTTTGATTACTCTGGTGCGCAAGCGTGTAAGGCGCTGCGTGAAGAAGGGTACAAAGTCATTTTGGTCAACAGCAATCCTGCCACCATCATGACCGACCCGGAAATGGCAGATGTGACCTACATCGAACCGATTAACTGGCAAGTGGTCGAGCGCATCATCGATAAAGAAAGACCGGATGCTATTTTGCCGACCATGGGTGGCCAGACAGCATTGAACTGCGCACTTGATTTGCATCGTCATGGTGTACTCACAAAATACGGTTGCGAGTTGATTGGTGCCACACCTGAAGCGATCGACAAAGCCGAAGATCGTTCTAAGTTTAAAGATGCGATGACCAAGATTGGTCTAGGCTCGGCACGCTCGGGTATTGCTCACGACATGACAGAAGCCTGGTCAGTTCAGAGACAAGTAGGTTTCCCAACCATCATTCGTCCTTCATTCACGATGGGCGGATCGGGTGGTGGTATCGCGTACAACTCAGAAGAATTTGAAGCTATTTGTAAACGCGGCTTAGAAGCTTCACCCACCAATGAATTGTTGATTGAAGAATCACTGCTGGGTTGGAAAGAATTCGAGATGGAAGTCGTGCGAGACCGCAATGATAATTGCATCATTGTGTGCTCGATTGAAAATCTTGATCCTATGGGCGTGCATACCGGTGACTCGATCACCGTCGCTCCAGCGCAAACGCTGACGGACAAGGAATACCAGATCATGCGTAATGCCTCGTTGGCAGTGCTGCGTGAAATTGGTGTCGATACGGGCGGCTCTAACGTTCAGTTTGCGGTTAATCCCAAAGATGGTCGCATGATTGTGATTGAGATGAATCCGCGCGTATCGCGGTCATCAGCGTTGGCCTCAAAAGCTACCGGTTTTCCGATTGCCAAAGTCGCTGCCAAACTCGCGGTGGGCTACACCTTAGATGAATTGCGTAACGAAATTACCGGTGGTGCTACACCTGCGTCATTTGAACCTTCGATCGATTACGTGGTCACTAAGATTCCACGTTTTGCATTTGAAAAATTTCCCGCAGCCGATAGTCATCTGACCACGCAAATGAAATCGGTGGGTGAGGTGATGGCGATTGGTCGTACTTTCCAAGAGTCGTTCCAAAAAGCATTGCGCGGTTTGGAAGTCGGTGTCGATGGTATGAATGAAAAAACTACCGACCGTGAAGTCATTGAAGAAGAATTAGGTGAGCCTGGACCCGAACGTATCTGGTATGTAGGTGATGCGTTTGCGCAAGGATTTTCTACCGAAGAAGTACATCAACTGACGAAGATTGATCCGTGGTTCTTGGTGCAGATTAAAGAAATTATTGATATCGAACTTTGGTTAGAAAAACAGAAAATTTCTGATATCACCAAAGAGACATTATTAGCTTTAAAGCGCAAAGGATTTTCTGATCGGCGCTTAGCAAAATTGTTAAAAGTTGAAGATCGCGAAGTACGTAAATTGCGCCGTATGATGAATGTGCGGCCGGTGTATAAGCGCGTTGATACCTGCGCGGGAGAGTTCGCCACCGGTACCGCTTATATGTATTCCACGTACGAAGAAGAATGCGAGTCGCACCCCACATCACGTAAGAAAATTATGGTGTTGGGTGGTGGTCCGAATCGTATTGGTCAGGGTATTGAATTTGATTACTGCTGCGTACACGCTGCCTTTGCTATGCGTGAAGATGGTTATGAAACCATCATGGTCAACTGCAATCCTGAAACGGTATCAACTGACTACGATACCTCGGATCGTTTGTATTTCGAACCACTGACCTTAGAAGATGTGCTTGAAATTGTTGATAAAGAAAAGCCAGTGGGTGTCATCGTTCAATACGGTGGTCAGACACCATTGAAATTGGCCCTAGATCTGGAAGCGAATGGCGTTCCTATCATCGGCACCAGCCCAGACATGATTGATGCCGCAGAGGACCGTGAGCGTTTTCAAAAACTTTTGCAAGACCTCAAACTACGTCAACCGCCGAATCGCACAGCGCGTACCGAAGAACAAGCCTTGGCATTGGCACAAGAGATTGGTTATCCACTGGTCGTTCGGCCTTCGTATGTCTTGGGTGGCCGTGCTATGGAGATTGTGCATGAGCAGCGTGATCTTGAGCGTTACATGCGTGAGGCGGTGAAAGTATCGAATGATTCACCCGTGTTACTTGATCGCTTCTTAAACGATGCGATTGAAGTCGATGTCGATTGCCTTTCCGATGGTAAGCGCACATTCATCGGCGGTGTGATGGAGCATATCGAGCAGGCGGGTGTTCACTCGGGTGACTCGGCATGTTCACTGCCGCCGTATTCGCTGGCCAAAGAAACGATAGAAATACTCAAGCAGCAAACCGCCATGATGGCGAAGGGTTTGAACGTGGTTGGTTTAATGAACGTGCAGTTTGCGATTCAGCAGCAAGAAATTGACGGCAAGATGCAAGATGTGGTCTTTGTGCTCGAGGTTAATCCGCGCGCATCGCGCACTGTGCCTTACGTGTCCAAAGCGACCGGATTGCAATTAGCCAAAATTGCAGCGCGTTGCATGGTTGGTCAATCGCTTGATAGTCAAGGAATAGGTAACGAGGTTGAGCCGCCTTACTTCAGCGTCAAAGAAGCGGTATTCCCATTTAATAAATTCCCAGGTGTGGATACGATTCTTGGTCCAGAGATGAAGTCGACCGGCGAAGTGATGGGTGTCGGCAAAACCTTTGGTGAAGCCTTCGTCAAATCGCAACTCGGCGCCAGCATTCGCATGCCAACCTCAGGTAAAGTTTTTCTGTCGGTGAAAAACAGTGACAAGCCGCGTGCCGTAGAAGTTGCGCAAGCCTTAGTGTCCATAGGATTTACTGTGGTGGCGACTAAGGGCACAGCCGCCGCTATTGCGGCTGCGGGCATACCTGTAGAAACAGTGAATAAAGTCGCTGAAGGCAGACCGCACGTGGTCGATATGATTAAGAATAATGAAATTGCGCTGGTGATTAATACCGTTGAAGAAAAACGCACCGCCATTCATGATTCACGCACGATACGAACTTCGGCATTGGCTGCTCGAGTGACGACCTATACGACGATTGCTGGGGCAGAGGCTGCCGTCGAAGGTATGGCGCACTTGGACGAGCTGCATGTGTATGATTTGCAAAGCATGCATGCTTCGCTTCATTAAATTGTATTAAACTTGAACTCGTAAAGTTCAACCTAGAGGGGCTGCGTATTTCCGCAGCCTCTGTGCTTTTAGTCTTGCTAATGGAATCGTTATGAGCTCAGTCCCTATTACCGTCTTTGGTGCGCAATTACTGAAAGATGAATTGCAGCGTTTAAAACACGTTGAGCGTCCTGCTGTTATCAATGCCATTTCTGAGGCGCGTGCACAGGGTGATCTTTCAGAAAACGCTGAATACGATGCAGCCAAAGAACGTCAGAGTTTTATCGAAGGTCGTATTGCTGAACTCGAAGGCAAACT
>JBEGSP010000011.1:0-5276 GCA_041179845.1 Pseudomonadota bacterium | reverse complement strand
AGCATTGCTCACACCCGTTCAATCATCAACGCGATACCCTGCCCCACGCCGATACACATAGTACAAAGCGCATAACGACCACCGGTTCTGTGTAACTGGTACATCGCCGTGGTAACTAATCGCGCACCACTCATACCTAGCGGATGACCCAGCGCGATCGCTCCACCATTCGGATTAACGCGCGAATCATTATCAGCAATGCCTAATTCACGCAAAACCGCCAGACCCTGAGCTGCAAAGGCTTCATTCAATTCAATCACATCCATTTGATCGAGAGTCATACCGGTCAGTTGCAATAATTTTTTAACAGCGGGCACCGGACCGATACCCATCACACGCGGCGCCACACCCGCAGTGGCCATGCCCATGATACGAGCGCGTGGGGTCAGACCATACTCTTTAATAGTCGCTTCATCGGCTAACAATAAAGCGCACGCACCGTCATTCACACCCGAAGCATTACCGGCGGTAATGGTGCCATCTACCTTCACTACGCCTTTTAATTTAGCTAGCGCTTCTACACTGGTGACGCGTGGATGCTCATCGTTCATCACGGTGATCGACTCGCCCTTTTTCTGCGGAATGATTACTGGAATAATTTCATCGGCGAGCACACCAGAGGCTTGTGCTGCCGCGGCTTTATTTTGACTAGCAACGGCAAAGGCATCTTGATCAGCACGACTGATGTGATAATCAGTCGCGACGTTTTCTGCGGTCTCAGGCATAGAATCAACACCGTACAGCGCTTTCATCTGAGGATTAACGAAGCGCCATCCTATGGTGGTATCAAATATCTGCGCGTTACGTGAAAAAGCGCTATCGGCTTTACCCATCACAAAGGGTGCACGCGTCATAGATTCAACACCGCCTGCAATCACTAAGCCTGCTTCACCGGATTTAATCATGCGTGAAGCGGTACCTACCGCATCCATCCCTGAACCACACAAGCGATTAATCGTGACACCTGGAACGTCTATTGGCAAACCAGCTAGCAACAATGACATACGAGCGACATTACGATTATCCTCACCGGCTTGATTTGCGCAGCCAAAAATAACTTCGTGTACCGCACTCCAATCCACGGTGGGATTACGTTCTTGCAGCGCGCGTAGTGCGATTGCACCGAGATCATCAGCACGCATGTCTTTTAACACGCCACCGAAGCGACCAATCGGTGTACGGATAGCATCACAGATAAAGGCTTGTTTCATCATTCTCTTCTAGTTATTAATGATCAAATAAACTAAACAATTCAGGCGGCAATCAGTGGCACGCCCGACATTTTTTCCAACGCATCTAACGTCAGTCCCTCGGCCATCTCTAGAACGACAAGACCGTTCGCAGTGATATCAATCACTGCCAGATCTGTGTAGATACGACTCACACATGCCATACCGGTGAGTGGATAGGTGCAGTGTTCGACGATTTTGCTCTCGCCGCTTTTGGTTTGATGTTCCATCATCACAAATACGCGCTTAGCACCAATTGCCAGATCCATCGCGCCACCAACCGCAGGAATAGCATCTGGTGCGCCCGTATGCCAATTTGCGAGATCACCTTGACGTGATACTTGAAATGCACCCAGCACGCAAATATCGAGATGACCACCACGCATCATGGAGAATGAATCAGCATGATGAAAATACGCACCACCAGTCAGTAAGGTGACTGGCTGCTTACCTGCATTAATTAAATCTTCATCTTCTTCACCTTTAGCGGGGGCCGGTCCCATACCCAAAATACCATTTTCGCTATGAAGAAAAACTTCGCGCGTGGGATCAAGATGATTGGCCACCAAAGTCGGTAAACCAATACCGAGATTGACATACGATCCTTCTGGAATATCGCGCGCCACGCGGCTAGCGATTTCATCTCGAGTAAATCGCTTCATGCGTGAACTCCATTAACCTGAACTACACGTTGAACAAAAATACCTGGAGTGACAATCACTTCTGGATCTAATTCACCTAGCTCGACCACCTGATCAACTTGCACTATGGTGCAGGTAGCCGCCATCGCCATGATAGGTCCGAAGTTACGCGCCGCTTTACGATAAACCAGATTACCCCAACGATCTGCTTTTAAGGCTTTTATGAGTGCGAAGTCGGCATGAATCGGATACTCCAACACGTAATTTTTTCCATTGATTAGCCGCGTCTCTTTACCTTCTGCTAGCAAGGTGCCGTAGCCCGTCGGCGAAAAGAAAGCACCAACACCTGCGCCCGCTGCACGAATGCGTTCAGCGAGATTACCTTGCGGCGTTAGTTCCAGCGCCAATTCACCACTACGATAGAGACCATCAAACACGTGAGAATCGGCTTGACGTGGAAAAGAGCAAATGATTTTTTTCACACGACGTGCAGCCAGCAGCGCGGCCAAACCAGTATCTCCATTGCCGGCATTGTTATTCACTATCGTTAGATTAGTCGCACCTTGATCAATCAATCCATCGATTAATTCGCGCGGCATACCTGCATTACCAAAGCCACCGATCATGATGGTCGCGCCATCATGAATACCTGCCAACGCTTCCCGCAATCCGGGAACAATTTTATTCACCACAAACAAATCCTTTACAGATGAACGCCCAAAAGCGAAATTTTCTAGCTCTTTTCAGAACAGGTGATTGCAAAACCCACTGAAGCATTAATTCGATTATCGAACTAATACTTGATTACAGAACATCTCGCCAGTGTATAGGGGGCATAAATCGGCTGCAAGACTGCCTGTTTATTTTGTGTTCGATGGTCGAACCCTGAGATGACAGCCTGCTGTCAGTGTCAGGCTTACGCAACGAAAAATTAGGTTTCGACCAGCGACCGAATCAAGTTAGCAATGGAGACAACAACGATTGTCAATTAAGCATTGGGTTCCGCTACGGTAATTGAGCTACACGCCATCGCGAGCGTAATAAGCCACCACGGTCGCTCGCCCCATCGTCCATTTTCATAGCGACATCACTATGCAGAACATTTCTTCCTCCAATACGGAAAATCACACAGAGTCTTTTCCTCCCGAACTGGCACTGACTGAGCAGCAAGATCCCCCATTAAGTGCAACAGAGCCCCCAGATCACACACAGACACTCGCACCTCCACCAACCACAACAGAGCTCACAGATCACACGCAGGCACTCGCAACTCCACCAAGCACAACAGTGGTCGCAACGATTCCCGTAGTTTCACTCACACCTCAGCTCACCATCGCGCAAGAAATCGATGCACTGACTGATCCCAGTTTCATGACCTCGATGGCACGTGGCCTGGCGGTAGTCAAAGCCTTTTCCGACCAGCGTCGCGCAATGACTATCGCGCAACTTAGCTATAAAACCGGCATACCTCGGGCCGCCGTAAGACGCTGCCTATACACGCTCAAGAAACTGGGGTACGCCGGTTCTGATGCAAATAATTTTTTTCTCACACCAAAAATATTGGCACTGGGTTATTCCTATCTTTCATCTACCCCCCTCACGGTTTCTGCTCAACCGTGTTTAAATCAAGTCAGCACCACCGTGGGCGAATCTTGTTCGCTGGCGGTGCTAGAACAAGACGAGGTGCTATATATATCGCGCTCACAAACGACACGCATCATGTCAATTGCATTGCATGCGGGCAGTCGTCTACCTGCGTACTGCACCTCACTCGGTCGAGTCATGCTAGCAGCACTACCTCAAGCGGCCCTTGAAGATTATTTTGCGCGAGTGCCCCTACTTCCGCTCACTGATCGCACTGTGGTTTCCAAAGAAAGGCTACGAGAAATTTTGGCTGAAACAGCTGCTCAAGGTTATGCCATCGTCGAAGAGGAATTGGAAATTGGTTTGCAATCTATTGCCGTCCCAGTACGAGGGGCGTCCGGTGCGATCGCTGCAGCACTCAATGTTGACGCACAGTCGGCGCGTGTTTCACGAGAAAAAATGGAGAACGAATTCTTAGCTACATTATTCAATGGAGCCTCGGAGTTATCGGTACTTTTACCGTGAAAAACTTCTAAGCTTAGCTAACGATGCCTCGGCTGCTTTAGGGCAGCGAGGCAGGTATACATCCAAACAGATCATGTGAAATTTATGCCGCACTCGCCAGATGCAAAGCCTGCAATCGAAAATCTTTAGGTGACATTCCCATCTGGCGTTTAAAAAAACGAGTGAAATAAGCAGGGTCGGCAAACCCTAACAACTCAGATACTTCTTTAATCGTCATCGAGGTATACCTTAGCTCGCGCCTGGCTTCTAGGATTAATCTTTCGTGAATCAGCTGCAAAGCTGATCGGCCGCTCATCTGACGACAAATGGCATTCAGGTGCGCCACGCTAATACCGAGCTGAACGGCGTAATGATCCAACGTCGTATGCTTAGAAAAATTCTTATCAACCAGTGCAACAAAGCCTGCCAAATGTTCGCGCGCGCGCACCACCGATACAGCAACTTTGTCACGTGCTTGGGCTAAGTTCTCACGCATCAACCACGCCAAAATCGTACTGACGAGCGATTCAATGATTGCCTGGTGATATCGATCTCTCTGTTGATATTCAAAAAACAGCGCGCGCAATCCGGCTTTAATCGCTACTGCACTCACTAAATCCTGCAGACCACAGTGAACAGCTTCGCTAAGCGTCATCAACTCTTGAGCCAAATCGCTATCCAAGCTATCGATTAAGGAATACGCCAATGTCACGACCATGCCATGCGCATCTTTGGAAAATTTGAAACCGTGCACGCAATGCTGCGGCACCAACAGAATCGACCCCTCTGTAAGCTGGCCTTGCTGACCATCGAGTTGATAACTGGCCTCACCCTGCTCCAACCAAAGGACTTGAAACAAGCCATGGTGACGATGCGGATTAATCTCCCAATTGTGCAAGCGGCTACGGGATGCAATCGATTCGCAATGAATCCGATCAGGCGCGGGTAATTGACCTTTCTCCCCATATAACTGGAAGACTGGCACTTTGATGGCGGGCTTAGTCGGGATGGTCATGAGGTAGTCCAAAAGTCTGGAAAATCCTCGAAATGTACAAGTTTCTGATACGAAAGTCTATTCCTGCGAGCGGCCGATTAGGGGACTATCACGACATCGCCGCTAAATGCGGCCACCTTTGTCTACCAAACATACATTCATGAAAACTCAGGTTGCTATTATTGGCGCAGGACCCTCCGGCCTTTTGCTGGGACGACTGCTTGAATTACAAGGCATAGCTAACATCGTCATCGAAGCCAAGTCACCTGACTACGTGCTTTCACGCATACGCGCGGGCGTACTTGAACAAGGTACGCAAACTCT
>JBEGSP010000010.1:0-9264 GCA_041179845.1 Pseudomonadota bacterium | reverse complement strand
CGGAAGCGATCCAAAATGGAACCACTGACCTTGTGCGTCAGGCTGGCCTGTTTTGATGACGAACGGATATCGGCTTCTGTCTGTCCGAGTTGCTCAATAGAGCGACCGAAATCAAGGAAGTTCTCGCGAATCTCTTGATTGCTGGTCATGACAAAGAATTCATTTCCAAAGAAGTCGCCGGCACTGGTGCTGTACATCACCGGTGGCGACAGGAAGAAACCTGCGCTAAACGATTTGGAGAAAATACCTTCATAGGTATTTAGGTTGTCTACGCGGCTAGGCACAATCACCAACTTCGGTGGATTACGCATACGTGAATTGAACACAAACGAGAAACGATTCACGAACTCGAGCGTACTGTCTAGCTCAACACGCGACAATGAACTTGGCACCAACACCAAATCAAATTCAAACAAGAAATCAGGTGGTAGGACATCGGTCCAAGTCAGATCAACAATAACGACTTCCATGGTTTCCACTGCCTTGCGCAACGCTTCCTTAGCTTTTAGTAAGGCAACGCCTGAACCTTTTGCGTTAGGCAGATCAACCGTCTGGCAATGAATGCCAATGGGATACGCTTTTTTGACCCATTTACCCGAGGTTGCCTGGTGGTCAAAATCGACTAACGTGGTCTTTTTACCCGATATATAGGCAAAATAAGCCGCTAAATTGGCAGATACAGTACTTTTGCCAACACCACCTTTTTGGCTAGTAATCAGTATTTTTAGTGCCTTGCTCATGGGAATCCTCTGATTTTCATGCAAGCCATTGATTTTTTGGATTATTCCCCCAAAAGTATTGCTTTCAAGGAAATTTTGCCATAATATAACTGCGAGTATAGATCAATGTTTTTCGACAACACAACAGTTTTCTACAGGAAATGTTTGATTATGGCAAAAACATCGTCAAAGCCGACCATGATGCGTTTCGAGCCTAAGGCAGGCTGGAGTGAAGCAACCACCGCTGAAGTCGTATCGATTCATGATCATCCACGCAAAGAAACTCGCATAGAACCCAGCGTAGAGCCTCACCATGAGACTCGCGTTGAATCATCTGAGGTTGAACAATTTTCAGCCGAAGCTCTGGTTAATCTGGGCGAATCCATCCAAGACGTTTTCGATAGCCTGCAAATCAACGACCCTCGCCTGCAAGCATGGAATCAAGTGCATGCCGCGATCAAATTGATAGGCACCAAACTCCAAGAGAAAAAAGCGCTTGAAGATCGTATTCAGGCACTGATACAGGAAGTTGAAAGTGTACGTAATCTGGCGTCGGAATTAGTGTCGTCAGCTTATCGTAGCGAACAAGAAGTTCATGAAACATCGCGACTGCGTATGCAAGTCGCTGAGTCGCTCAGCGACAAGCTGGTCGCCGCTCTCAAGGCCTAAGGGCACCATGAGAGACAGTTCCCGTCGCTCGCCCTTGCTGCTTGCACTGAACTGGCTACTCTTTTTTGCGGTCTCGCTGTGGATCAGCGTCGTTCAAGGCAACTTACTATGGTGGCTACGACTAAGGTGGGGTAGTTGGTTGACCGAGCTTTCTGCGCTGGCGCAATTGAGTGCACTGCCGGCGGGAAGCATATGGATACTTTGGCTGATGGTGAGCTTGGTTCTAAGTGCTGTCTATGTACTCTTACCCAGTGGGCGCACATCTCAGCACGATCAAGAAAACGAAATGACGCAAGCAACGCCTATCGTACCGAATGCCGATCTGATTGACGCTCGGCCAGAACTCAAAGAAAAACTTCTTCGCTTGCATCAGTCGCTAGAACGAATCTAACCGCGCTGATGCAGCCCTTTGCTCGTCACTAATCTCAGTGTCCGCTGGCCTTGCCAGCGGTTCCAGCTGGCGCGCTAGCCGCTGCACCCTCTCCGTCCGGCACCATCATCTGAATGCGACGACCGTTAATAGCCTGCGTGTATCTGGCATTCATTCGGAACAGCTTCTTGAATGCGTCTAACTGAGCAAACGAAATTTCAAGAGGCGTCTTCATCACGTACCACTTTACATCTTCAGTGCACGGTGGTTCAGTCAGCGAACCCATATAGAAAAAGTACGTAGGGTCAGCGGGCAAAATATCTGCTGGATTAAAACTGGGTAACGCAAATTTTTTGCCTTCTTTGTCGGGCATGTTGTCGAACATTGCCTTGAGCGCCGCATTTTCTTTACCTAGCTTAAACATGACAGCAACGACCGCTAATTTAATATCGCCAGCGCGATGGAAAAAATGCGCCGACATATGAAACTTCATGCTGTTGATTTTTTCTTCGCTGGGCGTGTGAAAGTGCACGTTGACCAAACGATATTCCAAGCCATCGAAACGCGCTGTTCCGGAATTTGCTAGGTTGATCTGAAGAGTGTGCCCGTTGTTAAGCACTTCGCCCGCTCCCGCTTTGTAGCTAAAAGGAATAGGTTTCAAACCCCCTTTTTCAACCTCGGCCACATCCAAATTAATAGGCGACTGACGCTTACCAACAGCGCATGTTTTAAACAATGGATCGAGCTGCCCCCAATGTCTGGCATCTTTGGGGCCTTCATAACCCCACTCTGTCGGTGGTCCACCGGCCTGCGCGCTAGTAGCAAGGACAACCGCAGCGGAGGCAATCAAAAACGTAAATTTCATTCCAAGCCCTTTAGGGTCAAACGAGGGTAAATAAGCGCTTATTCTACCGCTTATGGTGAGCCAATATTTCAACTTCTGTCGTTAGTTGTTCGGTGATGATGACGCTCGAACCCATCCCGCCTGCAACCAATGCACATATTTTGGGACAAAAGGCCAAGCGATCAGCCGCACTTCTGAGCCGAGTGGGAACACACCGCTCGTTACGTGATCCATCCACTCATCAATACCGCCGACCTCAGCCAGTAAACGAATGTGTAGCGGCGTGCCAGTCACACCATCCACGCTAGTCCCCAGCGCCGACTGAGTCGCAGTAAAACTCATCGCGGACTGTGCGGGTAAGTTCGTAGGCTTGGCAGGGCCAGAAAATAAATCATGCACGCTGCCCCAATCTCGACCAGCGAGTCGATGGGCGATTTGATTCAGATCCTTCTCAGCGCGATCAAAATCAGTCACTCGATAGACATGCTGACCCAACACATTATCGAAAAAAATAGAGGCATTCGGATACGCCGATAGCAGTGCTTCCAGATCGCGCAGCGCATCGCACTGCACGAACTCAAGGCGGGTCGATGACTGCCTCAATGCGCGACCATGGTTCCATCGAAACAAAGTGCGAGCATAAGGATCAATATCGATTAGTACTATTCGTTCAAACCGCTGCAGCCATCGGCTCGACATCATCCACCCTGCGCTGCCGCCTATCAGCAGTAACTCTTTATGGGCGGGTTGTACACCATCAAGCCAATCAGCAATCAATTCCGTAGTGGCTCGCCATTGCCTGCGCCGAAAGAAAGCGCGCGCGTGCCACAGCCATCCACCCGTGGTGTCACGATCGCTCATGTTAGTTACGCGATAAAGAACCGAACACCGAAGTAGCCGGTGTGAGCTGAATCATCATTTGGCTGGCAAGCCTGCGGCCGCGCCTAGCGCAGCACCCACTGCTACGTCCGAAGCGATTTCAGAGGACGTTTGACCACGCCCGCCACACTGATTCGCCATATCGGAAGCATCCACTCGATCAGCGGCATCAAGACCTGTGTTCATGGCTAAAATCGGCAGCAATAAGCCGCCAGATAGCAGAATTAAGGCGGGTGAGGCGACCATGGTGGCCGTTTTTAAGTCTTTGTGAACTTCACCTGCGGCGATACTGTTGCGGCATTCGCGGCTGGCGTATTGGGGATGGGCAGTATCAAGACGAATAGCGGTGAGCTCAGACTGACTAGCGCAGCCGCCCATGCTTAGCAGCAAGGGAAACACGACAAGACGGGACGTCAAAGAAAATCTCATCAGCGGCGAAACGGGTAGCTCAGAATGCCGCCAATGTAGCAACTCTCAGAATTCTTGTAAATAAGAAACTATCACCAAAAAATCAACCACAGCACGCCAAGAATCGCGGTCCACTTCAGCAAGTAATACAGCCGTCGGCTATAGGCTTTCAGCTTTTTACTCTGAAGCCGTAGTTGATAAAAGAGCGCAAAAAAACGATTCAAGAAACCGATGCCCTCGCCCTCGATATTTTGCGAGGCCGCCGACGACATCACATACTTAGCAAATAATCGGTTGAACCATCGCGCTGGCGCCGTCCACAGCGGCCGCTCTACATCGCAGAACAACACCACGCGCTGATGATCAGTACGGTTCGCGGCATGATGAATAAAGGTTTCATCGAACATAACGGCCTCGCCGTCTTTCCAGTGGTAGCGTTGACCATCAACCTCAATAAAACATTCCGCATCGTTGGGTGTGACAAGACCTAAGTGATAACGTAACGAACCGGCATAGGGATCGCGATGACGAACCAGCGTAGCACCCGGTGGTAAGGATGCGAACATCGCTGCTTTGATGTTGGGAAGTTGCTTTAACAGTGCCAGCGTCTTCGGGCAGCTTTGCGCTGCCGATGGTAAATCTTTGCCATACCAGTTCAGATAAAAGCGCTTCCAACCGGTGCGAAAAAAAGAATTGAAGCCAATATCGTTGTAGCTGGCAGCAGCTCGTATCTGACCACCCTCTGCCAGTGCCATCGCCTCGTCGCGAATCACTTCCCAATTCTTGGTTAGTAGCTGAAGTTCAGGAAATGCAGCTTGATCAATGTAGGCGGTACGTGGAGTGCGAGAAAATAAATACATCAGCGCATTGACGGGGGCAATTAACACGGTGAAGTCTGTCAGTGCACGCACTAATCCAAATCGCACAGAACCACGAAAATGCGCATATAGCGCAGAGCAAATAAAAATCACTAACACCCAATGGCGTGGTTCCAGCGCCAGACTCATTGATATCCCCTACTAATCACTAATGTGTGATTTTAGCGCACCCCCGCTACCCTGACAGGATTCATGGAGTCAGCACCATGGTGAGTTGCATGGAAATACATGATCACACCCATTTCTTCAGGGTTTATCTCAATCACACCACAGGCCGCCATTCAGAAAGCGCTTGGTGTCATGCGCGTGCCTAATTGCCGACAGCTATGCAGCCGACCCAGGATGGCTTCTTTATTAGTGGTCTGTTTATTTGAAAGAACTCGTTTGCAATTCAAAACAGTTGAGTAGCGCATCGGGCATGTCACTAGCCTTCTGGCCTAGGTAAGCTCTAATAAAAGGACCTGATTTCCAAGGAGCTGTCGTCCCACTCCAGATCGCGTCTGCGACCACTGTTGCGCTCGCATCGAGGTTGTTGATTACAACCACTGCAGGTAAGAGATTTTCAAATTCAACCTCTGCAACTGCCCACGTTCCAGATGTCCAGACGTAAATGACTTTTATTGGGATTGAATCTGGAGGACTGTAAGACTGAATCGCCGCTTTGATCATCGAGAACTTGTGATCTTCACTTTTGAGCTCCGTAACAGTCTTGCATGAGTTGGTTGCCATGCGCCATTTGTTCTTGAAGATGCCAACGAAATCAACTTCTCTGCCATCGACGTTGAACATCAATCCGTTTTCTTTTTGAGACCAGCTTACGTGGGTCAGTACTAGAGCTGGTACCAATAACAGTAAAAGCGTTATCGATACTTTTTTATTCATCATGGGTGTTCTTTATTGATGTAGAGAGGATGATGTTTACATTTATACACATTATCGTACGTGGGTGAATTTCTGCTGAAAAAAGACAAGGGCGCTGTGTAGGTTGAATGTAAGCTTAGGCAGTGGAATTGAAAAGGCCCTTGGCCAATTTTCTTCCCCAGTGATTCGTGTGTCGTAAACTGTCGCCATGGCTATTTCCTACTCACTCAGCATCCCACGGCGGCACACATGACGACCGCTAACGCTAGCCTGCTACTGCTTGCTGCGTATTTTCTTTTTTTGCTAATTAGCCTGAAACGCCGCGGACAGGTCATTAGCGGACCTTGGCTGTTTTTGCTGCGCAGCTTTTTCCCTAACTGGCGCTTTTATCACGGGCCGGGGAATCAGCCACGTTTGTTCTGGCGCACTCACAATGAGCATCATGATTGGTCTGAATGGCAAATGTTTATGCCGCGCGCTCCATTTCATTTAAGCGACTGGTTGCACAACCCTCGTAACAACCTCACCTTAGCGAATCAGAATCTGGTTGATCATTTGAGTGCCGATATTGCGGCTATGCCCGATGATGGCGATGTGCGCGAACTGGTCACCTATCAGATGGTCATGCAGCTAACGCGCCACCTCATCAACGGTGAGTCGCTCTCAACCCAGATCACACCGACGCACTATCAGTTTCAACTTCGATTAGTTCCTGCGTATGTAGCGCCTGACGAAGATATGGCTGTGCTGACCTCACCGATACTGAGCTGGTCGAAATGAGCCTCTACCTCACCGTACGTGCACTCGAGTGCTTGCTTGCGACCAGTTTATTACTGCAAACGTTGGAATTTTTACGGCTGCGCCGCTTCCCTGATGCGCGTAGCGTGTGGTCGTGGCAGCTACAGCGCGGTGATGTCGCACACACCTCACTCTGGCTGCAAAAGCTATTTGACTGGCTGTTTCAAGAACGCGTGCATCAAGTGCATTTGCTACTGCGTTTAGGTGCAGCCGCTAGTTTGTATGTTGGCGTCAGTATGGCCAGCGCGATTTTTCTTTTTATTAGCTCGCTGCTGATACTCATACGCTGGCGCGGCGCATTTAATGGCGGCAGCGATTTTATGACGATGGTGGTACTAACTGGATTGTTGGTTTCTCAACTGGCACAGCCTGTTGTGGGGCCCGTCATCGCTTGGAAGGCTGGACTCTGGTACATCACGATTCACGCTATCTCGTCGTATTTCATTTCAGGTACGATCAAGCTAGCGAGTCGTGATTGGCGCAGCGGACGTGTACTGATACATTTTTTGGATGGCGGATTGTACGGCCCCTTATCCGATCACAGTTTGCTCAGAAAAAAACCGATGGCCATGATCGCATCGTGGTCGTTCATCGTATGGGAGTGTTTATTTCCACTTGCATTGGCTGGGCCGCAGTGGGCCATGCTCTGGTGCGGTATCGCCGCTCTGTTTCACTTTTTAGTATTTCGATTTTTTGGACTGAATCGATTTTTTTGGGCGTGGGCAGCAAGCTTCCCAGCGATCATTTACTGCTCAACGCAGTGGTAATGACAAGGTAGTGTTAAAGCTTGCCTTGCGCTGCCATCTCGCAAGCATCATTCATCGCACGCGTCGCAACGTCTTCCAGCCATGCCAAATCGACTTCGCTATGCGCTTCGCAAAAAAACCAAGGCTCGCGCGAATCCGGTTCCAGCATCACGCCGTAATCAATCAATTTCCAGGCAAACGCACGGTAGAGATCACTGTTGGTGATACGCCAATCACGATAATTAGTGGGTACATTCGGTGTGAAATGAATACCGAGCATTGCGGGTGGACCCGCAAAGGCATACTCAATACCTGCAGCAGTAAATACACGTCCTAATAAATCTTGAATTTGATTGCCGACCCGATTGACGGTGTTTAGCGCATCAGTGTCGGATAAAATTTGTAACGTTGCATGCGCAGCCGATAAGGCCACTAAGTTTCCGGTATAGGTGCCACCATGCACCACACCACCGCGGTTCGATCCCACCACATCCATCACTTCAGCACGACCACCAAACGCCGCAACGGGATAGCCATTACCCATGGCTTTAGCGTAACTGGTGAGATCGGCATAAATTCCGTACAGCTCTTGCGCACCGCCTTTGGCGACGCGAAAACCGGTTTTAACTTCATCGATAATTAACATCGTGCCGTACTCGGTGCACAAATCACGTAATCGTTGTAACCACGCTTGCGTGGCCGAGATACTGCCGGCGTTACCAATGATGGGCTCTAACACCACACAAGCGATTTGCTCACCGCGTTTGGCAAACAGCGCCTCAAGCATCTCGGTGTCGTTAAGCACAATCAGATCAACCAAATTACGCGCAGTGGCAGGAATACCGCCACCAAAAGGAATCACCGACGGTGGCACAGTGCCCTTTGGATCCCACTGTTCAATATCGGATTTCCACATCATCTCGTCATACAAGCCGTGAAAGCCACCTTCAACGATCACCACTCGATCGCGCTTGGTGTATCCACGCGCTGTACGCACAGCACCCATCACAGCCTCCGTACCCGAATTTGCGAATCGCATCTTCTCTACATTGGGGCACATCGCTTTGATTTGTTTAACGACTTCCGTATCGAGCTCGGTCGCAAAACCCGATAAAGTTCCTCGTTGTGTAATTTGTTCAATCACGGCCTGATCAACGCGCTCATCGCGATAGCCCAAAATGATAGGGCCATAACCTAGACGAAAATCAACGTAACGCTTGCCATCGCAATCGGTTAACCAGCAGCCTTTGGATGACTCAACGAATACCGTACGATCATCACCCCAATAGCGATAGTTTTCAGCCACGCCCTGAGGCATGTGCTGATGAGCTTCGGCCATCAGTTGGGATTGACGTGTCATTGGCTTAACGGATGAATCCATAGCACTCATTTTATTTCGATACGGTCGTCGGCTCACCGTGAGGTGGTCGCAATAACATGCCTACTCTATCTTCTAATAATTTCACTACATGCAGCTCAGCAGCGGATTCACCGTAAGTTTGCGCGGCTTGCTGAAATAAGGATTCTACAAATTTTCCCATGGTGAGTTCATAACCCTGACTGCGCGCAATGTCATTTATCAAGCCAAGATCTTTGCAACACAACGCCAACGAAAAACTAGGGTCATAATTACCAGCAAAAATCGAAGGCACATCGTGTTCCGCCACCCAGCTATTTCCTGCGCTCGATTTAATCGCTTCCCACACAATCGGCAAAGGCACGCCCGCTTTAGCGCCGAGCATCAATCCTTCGCCAATCGCCGCAGCACTGACAAACCATAATAAATTAGTCAGCAGCTTGATGGTAGCGCCATTCCCTGGTGCGCCCACATGAAAAATTTTTGTGCCTAATACATCGAATAGCGGTCGATGTTTTTCAAATACGCCGATGTCACCACCGACAAAAATTGATAGCCGACCTTCGGCCGCCGCATCAATTGCATTCGTCACCGGCGCTTCAAGAAAATCAATACCGCGCTGTTGGCAGGTATCGACTAACTCCTTCACCAAATCGACCGCACTAGTGGTGGTATCAATAATCGTAGTGCCAGTGCGAAGTGCTGCAATTAAGCCTCCCTCACCTAACATCACTT
>JBEGSP010000009.1:0-3881 GCA_041179845.1 Pseudomonadota bacterium | reverse complement strand
AAGCACACCAAATGATCATGGTGGGAGCCCTGATTCAGTTCGAAAACTGCCTTGCCCGACTCAAAATGATGCCGACTTAGCAAGCCTGCTTGCTCAAATTGGGTCAGCACACGATAGACCGTTGCCAGTCCGACATCGAGATTTTCAGTCAGCAGCAGTTTATAAACATCCTCAGCGGATAAGTGACGCACGCTGCTATTTTGGAAAATTTCCAAGATTTTTAGTCTAGGCAGGGTAGCTTTCAGTCCACTGGATTTCAGATCGGCGGTTTTGGGCGGCATGTTTTCGCTTATTTAACTTGAACTGCTTTATCATATAGCGTTTACCTATTGCGCTCAACGAAAGCACCTCACATGAAGTTCTTGCAGCATTCGTCCAGTTGGTCCGCTACGAACCTAAAATCAAGCATGGCCGCGGTTGCCTTGAGCAGCAGCGCGCTATTTCTAGGCGGCTGCGCTCTAAACCCTTTTGCCAGTAAACCAGCGGCCCCAGAGCAAAGCGCTGCCCCCACTGAAGCCGGCATTGTTCAAACATCGCAATCGAAAAAGCTGTTTGGGGTTTTGCCGGTGTATCGCGCTAACGTACAACAAGGTAATTTCGTTTCCAAAGAAATGATTTCGCAACTCAAAGTTGGCATGACGCCCGAACAAGTGCGCTTCGTGATGGGCACGCCACTTTTAACGGATGTGTTTCATGCTCAGCGCTGGGATTATCCTTTCCGTATGCGTCGCGGCGATGGCCAAATTACTACCAGCCACGTATCCGTATTCTTCAAAGAGGGTCGGGTTGAACGGTTTGAGGGCGGTGATCTGCCTCAGGAAAAAGACTATCTCGATCAACTCGCTGCACCTAAAAAATAAAATAAAACTGTAAGCACTTATCCATGAAATCCATGAAGATCGCCGTCGCCGGCGCCTCCGGCCGTATGGGCCGCATGCTGATTGAAGCCATCATTGCCGATGATCAGGCCACGCTGGCTGGCGCACTCGATCTGCCGGGCTCACCTGTATTGGGCACCGATGCTGCCGCCTTTCTCGGGCAACCCTCCGGAACCCTGATTGAGTCTGATCTGGCCAAGGGATTAGCCAATGCAGAGTATCTAATCGATTTCACACGTCCGGAAGGCACGCTAAAACATCTGGCGTATTGCGCTGAACACGGCATCAAAATGATTATTGGTACCACCGGCTTTGATGACGCCGGTAAAGCAGCGATTGCCAATGCGGCGAAAAAAACAGCCATCGTGTTTGCACCCAACATGAGTGTGGGTGTGAATGTCACCATGAAATTGCTGGAATTAGCCGCAAAGAGTTTTTCGCATGGCTATGACATCGAGATCATCGAAGCGCATCATCGCCACAAGGTCGATGCACCGTCGGGTACCGCGCTAAAAATGGGTGAGGTGATTGCCACCGCGCTCGACCGTGATCTGAAAAACGTCGGTGTTTTCGCACGTGAAGGCGTGACCGGTGAACGCGATCCCTCATCGATAGGATTTGCCACCATACGCGGCGGCGATATTGTGGGGGATCACACCGTTCTATTTGCAGGTATTGGTGAGCGCATAGAAATCACGCACAAATCATCCAGCCGAGTGACCTATGCTCATGGCAGCCTGCGGGCTGCGCGCTTCTTGCAGAATCAGTCGAGCGGATTGTTCGATATGCACGATGTGCTAGGGCTGCGCTAAGCGCACCCAAGCCTTTCCAACTAGCTTGCAGCGTCAGTGATGATTACCCGGCATTCCAGTATTTCCATTGCAACTGCAATGGGACTGCACGTGCTACTCGTGATGCTGGTTCTTTCAGGCATGCTCGAACACGTTCACAAAGAAATAGAAACACCACCGGTCATCATTGAGTTAATTCAGCCTAAAAAATTAGAGCCGCCTCCGCCACCACCACCTAAGCCGGAGCCTAAAAAACCTGAGCCACCGAAACTACCCAAGCCCGAACCGGTCAAACCGGATCCGCCCAAAGTGGTAGAGCAGCGACCAGAGCCGCCCAAACCCGAACCCGCTAAAGCAGTGGCGCCTGCACCTGAACCGACGCCCAAACCCGCGCCGGCACCTGCTCCACCACCGGAACCTGTAGCTAAACCTGCGCCGCCGCCAGCACCTGCACCAGCACCGACTCCGGCTAAAAGTTCAACGGGCTCTAGTGCTCAATATGTTGGATCGTGCGAGTCGCCCTATCCGACGATGTCAAAACGCATGAATGAAAAGGGCACCGTAGTAGTAAAAGTGCTGGTAAAGAGCGACGGCACAGCGGGCGATGTCGAATTAAAATCGTCCAGCGGATATCCACGATTGGATCAAGCATGGCTTGAAGCGATAAAAACCTGTCGGTTTACTCCATCGACTGGCAGCGATGGCAAACCCATCGATGAATGGTTCTCTGCACCACATACTTTCAGGCTAAATTAACCAACACTTACTGGTAAATTCTCCATCATGAACGATAACCTCCATCCATCTCTCGGCTTAGCCCACTACTGGGCACAAGGCGATGCCATTACCCACACCGTGGCGTATGTGTTGCTGCTAATGTCAGTTATCAGCTGGTACTACATCGTCTCCAAGGCGTGGACTTCCTGGCGCATACGCATGAGCGCAGGCGTACTCGAGAGCTTTTGGGATGCGCCCACCATGGATGATGCGATCAATTTGCTCAAGCACGCTGATACCGAGCATGTCTACGCACCACTGGCCACGCATGCGGTTGAGGCAGTCAATATCAAAGCTAAAAGCCAATCATTGAACGCAAGTGTTGATCCCGGCGAATTAGTCACACGCACACTACGTCAGCAAATTAATCGTGTTTCATCGCGACTTGAGAGCGGCTTAACACTGCTCGCCTCCGTTGGATCAACCGCACCCTTCATTGGTCTGTTCGGTACCGTGTGGGGCATCTACCATGCGCTGGCGGCTGTCTCTGCGGCTGGCACTATACAAATCGATAAAGTCGCCGGCCCCGTGGGCGAGGCACTCATCATGACGGCCATTGGTCTGGTAGTCGCTATTCCCGCCGTGCTGGGCTATAACGCTTTCACTCGAGTTAACCGCGTCACACTGTCTGAGCTAGATGCATTCGCCCATGACTTGCACGCGCATCTGACTACCGGTACTCGCGTTCGCACTACGCGTTAACATTCTTTTTAGCGGAGACATCAGCATGGCATTCGGTGGATTCAACGAGAACAATCAAGCAGGCCCAATGGCCGACATCAACGTCACGCCTATGGTCGATGTGATGCTGGTGCTGCTGGTGATTTTTATCATCACAGCACCCTTGTTCACCCATGCGATCAAGCTAGAACTACCCAACGCACAATCGCAAGCCGCACCCGAAAAACCCGAAACCATCACCTTAGCGATCAATGGTGAAGGCAAACTCTTTTGGAATAATGCAGCGATCACGCGCGAAGAGCTGGCAACCCGCATCACAACCGCTGCCGAAAAAAAACCTCAGCCCGAGTTACAACTACGTGCGGATAAATCAACGCGCTATGAAGTTATCGCTCAAGTGATGGCAGCCGCTCAAACCGGCGGTATGACTAAGATCGGCTTTGTGACAGACCCCAAAGAGCTGGGCAAATAAACTTTCATCGGTTAGGTACGCCTAGCCTGTAGCGATCAAAACTGCTACTACTACCTCTCCGGTACATGCACTTCTGACAAAAGGCGCGACCGCGCGCCTTTGGCAACTCTTTCGAGTCACCGCCATGTCCCTTGTGAGGGGTACCAGCCGGTATAATGCAAGGCTAACCTCACACTCCCCCATCACTCGTCATGCAAGAGAAATACAGCCCGGCCGATGTCGAACGTTCGGCCCAAGAACATTGGAACAACATCGATGCCTATAAGGTCGTCGAGCACGCAC
>JBEGSP010000008.1:0-4778 GCA_041179845.1 Pseudomonadota bacterium | reverse complement strand
CGGCATAGTCGGTCCCTCCTATGCCTAGAAACTGTAAAGTATGTGTCCGGAATAACTTGTAAACTATGTATCGGTAAGCACACAAAAACCACCTTTGGGTGGTTTTTTTATTTGCCCCTTGTTAGTTTGCTCCGCAATTCGTATACTTGTACCACTTATTGAACAAGTGCGACCAGGGGCTTTATGCGAGTAATCAACTTCTCTGATGCAAGAAACCAGCTCAAGCAAGTCATCGATCAGGTCGTCGATGATGCTGACTTCACTGTGATCGCTAGACGCGATGCACAGGATGCTGTGGTGATGTCTCTGGATACGTTCAACAGCTTGATGGAAACACTCCATCTGATGAAAAGCCCTGCCAACGCCAAACACTTAGAAAAATCCATCACACAATATCGCAAAGGCCAAACCAAATCCAAGGGATTGGTCGATGCGGAGTAAGTTAGTCTGGACCAACGCAGCGTGGGAAGACTATGTGTACTGGCAAAGCCAGGATAAAAAAACGCTCAAGCGCATTAACCAGCTTGTAAAAGAAGTGATGCGTGATCCAGAAGTTGGTATTGGCAAACCCGAGCCTCTACGAGAAAACCTGTCAGGATTTTGGTCCAGGCGTATCGATGACACGCATCGGCTAGTCTATGCGATTGAAAAAGACCAGATTGTCGTCATCGCTTGTCGATATCACTACGAATAAAGTCGAACATCGGATCTGACATCCTCAGCCCGGTTCGATTCCGCCCCGGGCCACCAAGTAATTCGCGAACCCCCTCCAGAAATGGCGGGGGTTTTGCTTTTTTGTGACCTATTATTTTTCTTTTAGCGTCCAGCAACTAGAAGCTATTGATCACAAAATCAGACATCCTCAGCACGAACTAATGTCAATTTGAGCACCGAAGATTTGACAGGGCGTACGCTTTTACGTACTCTCTTGAAAAGGAGCACAATCATGACAACATTAACCGCAAGTGAAGCCCGAGCTAATCTCTACCGTCTGATTGATGAAGCTGCGCAGTCACACAAGCCAGTAGTAATATCCGGCAAACGAGCTAACGCCGTTTTAGTTTCTGAAGAAGATTGGAGCGCCATTCAAGAAACGCTTCATCTACTTGCAGTCCCAGGCATGCGAGAGTCGATTAAAGAGTCCATGGCCGAGCCTCTTATCAAAAGCAAAAGGATATTGAAGTGGTGACTTGGAATCTGGCTTATTCCAAGTACGCTCTTAAAGATGCAAAAAAACTCTCGGCCGCAGGGTTGAGGGATAAAGCCCAAGCATTGCTCGATATTTTGGAGACAGACCCTCTTCAAAATCCGCCGCCTTATGAAAAGCTGGTTGGCGATTTAAAAGGTGCTTACTCTCGCAGAATCAACATTCAGCATCGCCTGGTTTACGAAATTTTTCGTAAAGAAAAGACTGTTCGTATTTTGAGAATGTGGACTCATTACGAATAAAGCGCATGGTTAATTTGTGCCATTCAATAAAACAGTTTGCGCAGCACGCTCAGCTGACTGCAAAGCGCCTTCCATGTACGAACGCCATTCGCTTGCAGTCTCTGTGCCGGCAAAGTGGATACGTCCATGGGTAGCAAAGAGACTGGGAGCGGCGAGCCAGCCTCCCAATGATCTGACGCTGGCATATCCACCGAGGGACCACGGATCAGCACTCCAATCAACAGATCGAGCCGCGATCACAGACGGTACCGTGGTGCCGCATACTTCACGCAGCCACGCCATCGCGAGGCGTATTCGAGCCGATTCGGAGCGATTCATTTCGAGTTGGCGTGCACTGCGGGCGGTACTAAAAACCACCAAATTTCCCACTCGGCCTTGCGGAGGTGAGCAATCAACTGTCGAATTAAACAAAGAACCTATGTGTTGTATGCGGCCAGATAAACCCCGATCGCGCCACCAAGGCCGATCGAATACCAGCAGTGTTTTTATGACCCGCCCAGAACGATAGGCAGCTAAAACTCGCGAATGCTTTGGCGGTACTGAATTAAGTAAGCCTATTCGATCATACAGCTGGGGCGGAACAGCCACGATGATTTGCCTAGCTTTGTATTTCCCACGTGGTGTATCAACGGTGACGCTGTCGGGTTTTATCTCGATGTTTTGTGCTGGTGAATTCAGTACCCATCCGTTTCCCACCTTTGTACGAAGGTGCTGAACGAGAGGTTCGGTTCCCTCTGAAAGAAACCACTGGTCTGAGTTACTCAATCCAGATAAACCACCCATAGTAGTGACTTGCTCAAGGAGTTCATAGGCCGATATGTCATCAAGCGACACACAATATTCCCCCTCGATCAAAGCGGAAAGGTACGATTCAGTCACTCCAGTGTGGGTTAGTTTGCGCAGGAAAGTCGACGCAGATATCGCATCAAGACGCGAGATATCATTACGAAAGTTATGAAGCGCGTGTTCAAAGCGCCAGTTTGCCAACAGCATGTCCATCTTGCCGAATAGCGGCAGCGGCATAGCATCCGCTGCAACCCGAATTGGGATCGCTTTACTCGACGAAATGAATAAGTGGTCTCCGGTGTCATGCGGTTGAACGCGAGTCAAACCCACTTCATCCACAAGCTCAGAAATACGACGCTGAGCGTTACTAACAAATTGAGCACCGAGGTCAATCACCTGTCCGTTTGGGAGGACTTGAGAAGATATCCGTCCACCCAGTCGATTTCGGGCCTCGAGCACCACCACTGAAGCACCTTGGTTCTTAAGTTGGCGCGCTGCAGACAGACCGGCAAGGCCACCTCCGATCACAATAGCATCCAGCGTAGCGTTTGACGAAAGGGCTAGACCGCGTACTGCAGCCTGAACGCCTTCAGTTGCCATCATCGCGCCCGCCGCTAATGCACCCAATGCCTTTCGGCGAGTCAAATTCGGTGTATTCATTGCCAGTTCATTACTACATTCAATTAATGCCATCACTGTCCCCAATTACGTAGGGTTGATCAGCGCAGTGGTGCCACCTTGTGATATAAAGCCAGCATTCTGACTCATTGAACCAATAGCTTTGCGGTTAATTCAAAACAAATTCACATTGAATGCGATTGAATCATTAGCGCAAAGCAGAGACCCGCTAGAAAAAAAGTAGTTCGATAAAGTGTCTCATTAGAATTCAACCCAATAAAACATGACATCGGAGGTCTGCTTTGCGGCACTTTAGTGGTTCAATTATTTTTGCGTCGATCTGCCTTGGGCTAGCGACTTGGTGGGGCTATGAGCACGGCGGCACTGAAGCTGCACTAACTGGCTTCGGTATTGCGTTAATTTTGGGCGTACTTGAGGTATCACTCTCGTTCGACAATGCCGTTGTCAATGCCTCGGTACTTAAGCACTGGAATGAATTCTGGCAAAAGCTTTTTCTGACAGCCGGTATTTTGGTTGCTGTGGTTGGTATGCGCTTGCTATTCCCGCTGGTTATCGTCGCGCAAACCGCTGATCTTGGCGCTGCAGAGGTGTGGAACCTTGCAATGCATGATCCGCGTCAATTTTCTTATTACCTCACTAAGCATCACGATGAAGTTGCTGCCTTTGGTGGAGTGTTTCTTCTGCTAGTGTTCTTAAATTTTCTATTTGACGAAAACAAAGAATTACATTGGGCTGGTCACTTCGAAGAAAAAATAGCGAGTTACGGCAAGATTCAGGCAGTACCTATCTTCATCGCGCTATCGGTAGTGCTATCTAGCTTGGCGCTCGCAGAGCCTGATAATCACCTTCCGGTACTGACCGCCGGTGTATGGGGCATCATCATTTACGTTGGCGTAGATATTCTTGGGAACATGCTTGAAAAAGAAGAATCGGGTGAAAACGACATTGCCAAAGCCGTTAAAACCGGTAGCATCGGTGGCTTCTTGTATCTTGAAGTACTTGATGCTTCGTTCTCATTTGATGGCGTGATAGGCGCATTTGCCATCACCAATGATGTAGTGATCATTATGCTTGGCCTTGCCATCGGCGCCGTGTTTGTACGATCGATTACGGTCTATTTAGTAAAGCAGGGCACGCTCGATGAATATGTATATTTAGAGCACGGCGCGCATTATGCGATTGGTATTCTTGCGCTAATTATGTTCATCACCATGAAATTCCATGTTCCGGAAATCATCACCGGCATGATAGGAATTGCCTTTATCGTGGCCTCAGTTATTTCGTCGCTGAGGTATCGGCGGCAGCAAGAAGCTGCAGGTGAAAGCTGAGGTAACGATATAACTCGCCGCGGTACTGGTTACTAAGTTCTACTTACTAAACAAAGGTCTTCCGCTACCACGAGATAAGGGCGGCATAACTTTAGCCCATTGTTTTTCTTTGTAAGTGCGAGAACTAGGATCAGACTTTGCAGTAAATGCAGACAATGAATATCAACGCTGATTACACAAAGAGAGTCGTGATTAATCATCACGACTTACCGTGGATTCCCAGTCCCGAGCCGGGCATTGAAAGACGAATGCTTGATCGTATTGGCGGCGAGGTTGCCAAGGCAACATCTATCGTTCGCTATCAACCCGGCTCTTCTTTTCAAACACACACCCATGAGTTTGGTGAAGAGATATTGGTTTTGGATGGTGTGTTTAGCGATGAAAATGGCGACTATCCAGCAGGTACATACGTCATGAATCCACCGGGGTCTTCTCATGCCCCGCATAGCAAAACCGGCTGTACTCTTTTTGTGAAGCTGCGACATCTCGGTTCGGATCAAGTAGAGCGAGAAGTATTAAATACAACGACTGCCACGTGGTATCAAGGGATGGTGGCTGGTCTTAATGTCATGCCGC
>JBEGSP010000007.1:0-11871 GCA_041179845.1 Pseudomonadota bacterium | reverse complement strand
AGATGATCTGTCATTACGGGGCAGCGCATTGGTTCCTATGCATGAAGCCATCATGCATCTTCCTATTACCGTTGCTGGCTATACCGATTTTTATTCATCCAAAGAGCACGCAACGAATGTTGGCTCGATGTTTCGTGATCCAGCGAATGCCTTACTTCCCAATTGGTTGCATCTGCCTGTGGGTTATAACGGCCGTGCCAGTTCGGTGGTGGTGAGTGGTACCGAAATACGCCGACCCATGGGACAAGTTAAACCTCCTTCAGCTGAACTACCCCTATTTGCTGCCTGTGCCAAATTAGATTTTGAATTAGAGACAGCGTTTATTGTGGGAGCTAACACTGCGCTGGGTGAGCAAGTGGATGTAAATGATGCTGAAGACTTGATGTTTGGCATGGTGCTTTTGAATGATTGGAGCGCACGCGATATACAGCAGTGGGAATACGTTCCACTAGGGCCATTTAATGCCAAGACCTTTGCTACTTCAATATCGCCCTGGGTAGTGACGATGGAGGCTTTGGAGCCCTTTCGTGTACCTGGACCAAAACAAGAGCCTGAACCTTTGGCTTATCTTCGTCAGAACGGCGATCATAGTTTTGATATTCAACTAGCGGTCGAATTGCAGACTGCTGAAAACCATCAGCCAACCACGATATGCAACACGAATTACCGTGCAATGTATTGGAGCATGGCACAGCAACTCGCTCATCACACGATATCCGGATGCAATCTACGCGTTGGTGATCTCATGGCGTCGGGCACTATCAGTGGTACGCAACCGGATTCGTTTGGTAGTTTGCTGGAATTAAGTTGGAATGGACAGCGACCGGTGACATTAAGTGATGGTCAGACAAAACGCAGCTTTCTTGAAGATGGTGACGTAGTGACGCTGCGCGGCGCGTGTGTTGGAGAACACTATCGCTGTGGATTTGGAACGGTGAGTGGACGGGTACTCCCTGCGCAGACCAGCAATTGAAGAATTGCTCAATCAATTAATTAAGCAGTTATTATGACGAGTGTACGGCGAGTATTTTGATGATTGCGACTATGGCGAACGGCGATATGTAAAATTTAGTCGCATGTATTGAAACGCGATTATTCAATCTGAAGACAAACTGACTACGAGACGGGCACAGTCCGCGCAAAAGGGAGAAGACATGCAGGAGCCAGGTATTCTGGATACGGAGGCGGAGTTCACTCGAGGTCCGATAGGTGAAAAGCTCTACGAATTAACACGTATTTTTGCGCTGATCGGTGGGCTAGGGTTCATCGCTTTAGTCGTAATGTCATTAATTTCTATTGTTGGCCGCAAACTGGTTTCAATTCCAGTACCCGGTGATATCGAAGTCATGCAAATGGGGACCGCGGTAGCTTCTGCTGCCATGCTCGCTTACTGCGAGATGGAGCGTCATCATTTGCGGGTCGATTTTTTTACGGCCTCAGTGTCGCCTAAAACGCGCGAGATATTGGATGCTTTTTCACATTTGCTGTTAGCTGTTGTGGCCGTCCTGGTTGCCTGGCGTACTGCTGTTTCCGCTGTTTCGATTAAAGAAGCGGGTGAGACGTCGATGATTCTTGCATGGCCCGTATGGATGGTTGTCGCAGCTATCGTACCCAGCTTTGTATTGCTCGCTGTTGCTGGTTTGTATAACGCGATCACACACTGGCAGTTAGCTGCAGCGGGAGACTCAGCATGAGTGGCATGACGATTGGTTTGATCATGTTTGCGGTACTGCTGGTGCTATTAGCTTTACGCGTGCACATTGGTATCGGTATGTTTTTGGTGGGTGCTGCCGGTTTCGTGGTGATGAATGACTATGCGTGGCTGCCATTGCTGAACGCAGTAAAAAATCTCGCCTATTCACGCTTTTCAAATTATGACTTGGCCGTTATTCCTCTGTTTATGTTGATGGGGCAGTTTGCGACTCACGGCGGATTGTCACGCGCGTTGTTTACGTGTGTGAATAATTTTGTGGGTCATTTGCGCGGTGGTGTCGCGATGGCTGCAGTGGGTGCTTGTGCTGCGTTTGGTGCGATTTGCGGATCTTCATTGGCGACCGCAGCGACTATGGGCCAAGTGGCTTTGCCAGAGTTACGTCGTTATAACTATGCCGGGTCATTGGCAACGGGTGCCTTAGCGGCTGGCGGTACGCTGGGCATCATGATTCCGCCTTCTGTGCCCTTGGTGATTTATGCGGTTCTGACGCAAGAGTCGATTGGCAAATTGTTTATGGCAGCGATCATCCCCGGTTTGTTGGCGATGCTAGGTTATATGCTGGTGATTCGTATCGTGGTGGCTATTAAGCCAGAGGCAGGTCCGGCAGGCGAGCGTGTACCGACAGCGGCCGCGTTGCGATCACTGGTGGGTGTCATACCTATCATGCTGGTATTTTTAGTGGTGATTGTGGGGATCTATGACGGTTGGGCGAATCCTACCGAAGCAGCGTCTATTGGTGTCTTTGCTTGCGGCTTGCTGGCCATCTTAGGTGGTATGCGGTTAGATGGCATCGTTAAAAGTATTACAGGTACGGCACAAGCGACATCAATGATTTTTCTGGTGCTACTTGGTGCGGATATGCTGAATGCCGGATTGGCGATTACACAAATGCCGACCGAGTTGGCGACATGGGTGCAGGGCAGTGGTTTGCCTCCGCTTTCTGTGATCTTTGCGATTCTGTTGATTTATATTTTCCTGGGTTGTGTGATGGATTCGTTAGCAATGATTTTGTTAACTATTCCTATTTTTTACCCTATCGTGATGGGTCTGGATTTTTGGGGCATGACGCCTCCAGATAAATCAGTCTGGTTCGGTATTCTGGCGTTGATGGTGGTCGAGATAGGACTAGTACATCCACCTGTAGGCATGAATATTTACATTATTAATAGACTCGCTAAAGATGTGCCAGTAATGGAGACGTTTAAAGGGGTACTACCTTTTCTGCTGTCCGACTTAATCCGCATAATTGCGCTGGTATTTTTCCCTATTATTTCGCTGTATCTGGTACATACCTTCGGCGCATAAACATTTATTTTGGACTTGATCATGAAACTATTGTCCCGTCGTTTATTTCTTGCAATCGCGTTATGCGGTCTTGCAGGTATGGCCTTTGGGCAGACTGTGACGCTCAAGGTTCATCATTTTTTACCACCGGCATCAACTACGCATAAAAATTTCATTGTGCCCTGGTGCGACAAGATAGCCAAAGAATCGGCGGGTAGATTGAAGTGCCAGATTTATCCTGCCATGCAGATGGGCGGCGCGCCGCAGCAGCTTTACGATCAAGTTAAAGATGGTGTAGTGGATATGGTTTGGACGGTACCCAGTTATCAGGCGGGTCGTTTCCCAGTAATAGAGGCGTTTGAATTGCCTTTCATGGTTCAGGATTCTGAACGCGCTAGTCGCGGACTGTGGCATTACGCTACTCGCAATGCCGCAGCAGAATTTAAAGGGATAAAACCTATTTTGTTTCATGTGCATGATGGTTCGCTCATGCATACGACCAAAAAGCAGATTAAAACCTTAGAAGATTTCAGGGGGTTAAAGTTGCGCGCGCCGACTCGTCAGGGTTCCAAGATGCTTGCAGCATTAGGCGCGACACCGGTTCCTATGCCATTGCCTCAGGCAGCAGAGGCACTGTCAAAAGGGGTTATCGACGGTGTGATGATTCCCTGGGAGGTAGTGCCCGCAGTGAAATTTGATGAGGTCACTAAATTTCATACCGAGGCAGCGCCTGGTGAGCCACAAATGTCGAACACGGTATTTTTATTCGCTATGAATTCCGCCAAATACGATTCATTACCAGCGGATCTCAAAAAAATCATTGATGCCAACTCCGGTGCCGACCAGTCGGCGTGGGTGGGTAAGGTATTTGTGGATGATGCTTTGCCAGGGAAAAAATCAGCTGAGGCTAGAAAAAATACCTTTTACACATTACCTGCAGCGGAACTCAAACGATGGGAGGCTGCATGCGCGAGTGTTGCCGAAGAGTGGGTTAAAGACATGACATCGAAAGGTTTTGATGGCAAGCGTTTGTATGACGAGGCAAAAGCGGCAAGTAAATAATCGGTTGTGAACACGTACTAAAGTAATCCTTGTTTGTTTTGATTTGCTAAGTAGTTTGCTAATTGTTTGTTTGTCGAGTTGCTTCATAACTACTGAGTTTGCGTTCCGAATTCAGTAGCTCACCTAATTTTTTGTCGAAAGTTTTTCATTTCAGATGTTTATAAAACTTTCTTTCTTGCGCGAAGTTTTTTCAATTTCATTACTTTTGAAATAAGTGAAGAGTCTGGATAGAGATGTTTTTCTATTTCATTGATTGCTTCGATTGATTCTTGCAAGTCCTTGATTCGATTCACACTGTTTTATTCAGCGACAATCGGATGGACATTTTCGGCATACCTCAAATAGCTTTATCGACAACCGAACCTCTGTTTGGTGGTTGTAAAGACTGTCAATAGTTCTATTTTGAAAATAAAGTAATAAGGTATTGATTTAAAACGATTTTTTTAAGTATTTTTATTTTATTAGTTGTTTTAAAGATACGTTATTTTCGCAAAAATGCATCATTAACGGTTTATTTTCAATCAAGCACTTGAAAATGTTGCACCGATGACATATAAATTAACATTCGAGTAATTGCTCTCGGGCAAGTCGGCTCTTTTTAGGCCGTTTGTCACTTAATAAAATCCCAAGGGGAGATACACCATGGACAAACATCCTTTGGTTTCGCAGGATGGCTACGATCCGAATCGTTTGCTGGATGCTTTAATCCAGAAATTGAATCTGAAAAATGATGCTGCATTGTCACGCGCGTTAGAAGTGCGTCCACCAGTGATCAGTAAAATTCGTCATCGTACGTTGCCAGTTGGCGCTTCATTGTTGATTCGCATGCATGAAGTGACTGATCTGAGTATTCGTGAACTGCGTGAATTGATGGGCGATCGCCGTAAGCGTATGCGCATTAGCGAAGTTGATGGCAGACCTAGAAAATTAGACGACGATCTATAGATTGTTGCTGCTGGATTATCTAGCTATACGTTGCACCGATAACGGTTGCCGACTTTTGAAGCGGCAACCGTTATTTATTTTTCTGAGCAAATACAGCGTTCGATAATTTTCTTCCGAGTGAATCATTTCATTTGCGAGAGAAATTTTTTCTGCGTGCAGCCTGAACGTTCCCAAAATTAGTGTTTAGACATTGGCGAACCGAGATCAAAGCAATGTCTTTTTGGTATGCTGCGTCGCATGATGACTTTCTTGGTTTTCGAATGCAGAATGCTCGGCGAAGTAACAAAAAAATCTATCGCCGAAGAGCGAGAGGAGACATGGACCCGTCATGTGAAAGCATGACGGGTTTATTTTTTGTGTGCTGGGATTACCAGCTCTTTGCCAATGCTATATGTCCATGATGTTAGTTTTGAATAGGTTTCTCAAGCCAATCATAAGCTCAACTTATATCTGGCATCACAAACGAAAAGCAGACAGCTCAAAGGTCAGTTGCTATAGTTGCACCTGTCTCCTCCAGCCTTCCAAAAAGGATGGATTTACCCCGACCCGGCGCATGCCCGGTCGGGTTTTTTTTGCCTTGCTTGGGTTCAGTCCCTGCGCTGGATCAAGTTCATAAAATCAATATAAATCAGTCAGTTAAGCAAGCTTTCGCTGCCTTATCCACAAAACTGTCCACCGAAATTTGCGGTCATGATCTGCGTTGCTGTTGACGCGGTCTTGGTGTAGTTTCTGCACACCGGTTTATGAATATGACCGGTCTCGGTATCTTTAACGGAGGAGCGCATGTACCAAACTATCTTGGTGGCTTACAACGGGACTCCCGAAAGTCGTGTCGCCTTGCAAGAATGCCGTCGAATGGCGCTACCTAAAGCCGCGACTATTCATCTTTTGGCGGTGGTAAGCCCACCTCCTTACCTTTTGGTGGGTGAATTCGCAGCGGCGGCTGTTTTGAGCGTTGAAGAGGGGCTGACTGTCGAAAAAGAAAAAATGCAAAAGGAACTAGAAGCGGGTGCCGCCATGCTGGCAACAGGTGGCTTAACTGTGGTGCCTCATCTGGAGGTGGGTGAGCCTGTAAGTGTGATTGAAGAGCTTGCGCATGATTTGCAGGTTGACTTAGTCATCGTTGGACATTCTAGGCAAAAACCTGTGGCGTTACGTTGGTGGCGCGGTAGCACTGACACCCTACTGGTTGAAAAATTGCGCTGTAGTTTGTTGGTTGCATCAGGGCTGGCTGCCTCGAGTTAGAGCAAGAGTTTTACTCAGATTGTTCCAACGACGCCATGCTCTGATGGTGTGCCGTAGTACATGAATCAAGCGAGCGATGCCGGAGTGTTCGGAATTGGCTGATTGATCTTCAAGCCAACGGTGCACGTGATACTTGGCTGCATTAGTCGCCAGTTGCAATGTGAACTTAGGATCGCGCAGCATATCGACGGGGCTGCGATACACGGTCAGGTGATGTAGCTTCTCGCGAACCCCGAGAGCGGAGCGCTTACTGCTCATATTGCCACCCAGCAGATGAAAACGTTTCGCGCCCGTCTGTATCGAATGAATGATCATTAAGTGTCGACTCAAGGTGCCGAAGCCGAAAGCGTCGTAGGCAGGATCATGCGCTGTGATCAATGAAAAAACATCATCGCCGAAGCGACACGCCAAAGTACCTGCGCCCATTCCCCTATCTGAATTAACTATCCCGACAATACCGTGCGAGCGGATGATGGAAATTAATTGCTTTGTCGTTTGTGTATCTAGTGCAGAGAGTTTTTCTTTGCCTGCCATGCGTGAGTGATTAAATCCTACGATCTTCATTAAAGTCTCTTCACTGACTTGATTTCCTCGTTGTATGCTGTGATGGAAATTGGGTAAGTCACGTTGCGCACGAGCGAGATGTTTTTTTATCGATTTGCGCGTAGCTTTGCCAAGTTGATTTAAATAATGTTGTTCATCGTTAGGAAGAGTAACGACGATATCTTCTGTGCATACCCAGCGTAAATTCGGTCGTGACAGGCTTTGATGAGGTGGGGACACTGCATGAAAATCGATGCGATTTATTTTTTCATCATTGGCAAAAACGTACTCACAAAAATAGTCAACTTCATTTTTTTTCAGGCGCATGCCTTCATTGATTACGCGTAGTGATTGCCCTAGTTTTTGAAATAAAAAAATCGATTCAGGATGAGTTGTGTTTTTTTCTGCGGCCCATTTGACATAGGTGCTGGTGTTACACAGATCAATGAAGTTCAGAGTGGCGAGGGAAGAGTGCAGATTGCCGTACAGATCGTCTAGCGCATTTGCTACAAAGTCAGGTATGCAATGTCGGTAGATAGATTCTGATGCGGCGGGTGTTGAGTGGTAGGTCGTCAAGCTGGTTTGTGACATGAGATAGCTTTTCCTGATGGCGTTGAGGCTATGTGATTCAAAAGTTCGCTATATCGCAGCGAATTCCAGATCGTTTTTAGATCATCAATCTTGGTCGAACTGGGGAGCGCTCATTAGAACTAGCCGAAGCTTTGGGAGGCTGATGCTTGATGGTGATCGCAAGAGTGGCGTTTTGCGGCGTGCTATTTTGGCAAAACGCGATGAGTATTAGACTTGGTTACTCAAACTAGCTAGACTCTTGGACTTTTTCCCCGAATGCAATGATGGACCCAGGCAAACCTCAATCACACGATGATCAGCAAGCGCAGGACGCAACGTCGCCTGCCTCGGTATCACGTGAACAGATCGCGCACGAAGTGGCGCGCCGGCGTACTTTCGGCATTATTTCTCACCCTGATGCTGGTAAGACTACGCTGACCGAGAAGCTGCTGCTTTTTTCAGGAGCTATTCAGCTCGCTGGTACGGTCAAGGCACGTAAGAGTGGCCGGCATGCGACTTCTGACTGGATGGAAATCGAAAAGCAGCGCGGCATTTCTGTCGCTAGTTCGGTCATGCAGTTCGAGTATCGCGATCATGTCGTTAACTTACTCGATACCCCCGGCCACCAAGATTTTTCTGAAGATACCTATCGCGTACTCACTGCAGTTGATTCGGCGCTGATGGTGATTGATGCAGCCAAGGGTGTGGAAGCACAGACGATCAAATTATTGAATGTCTGTCGCATGCGCAATACGCCCATCATTACTTTCATGAACAAGATGGATAGGGAGACGCGAGATCCACTTGAACTGCTCGATGAACTTGAGTCGGTGTTAGAAATTCAGTGCGCACCGGTGACTTGGCCGATAGGCATGGGTAAGTCATTTCGCGGTGTGTACCATTTAATGCGCGACGAGATTATGTTGTTCACGCCGGGCAGTGAGAAAGCTGATCAAGAATTTGAGGTTATCAAAGTTTTAGATAACCCACGTCTGGCTCAAATGTTCCCAATGGAAATCGAGCAATTGAAAATGGAAGTGGAGCTGGTTCATGGCGCTTCCCATCCTTTTGATCTCGAGGCTTTTCTGAGTGGAAAACAAACTCCGGTATTTTTCGGTTCTGCGATTAATAATTTTGGTGTGCGCGAGATTTTGAATGCATTACTTGATTGGGCGCAGCCGCCCAAAGAGCGTGATGCGACCTTACGTAATGTACGGCCGGATGAGCAACCATTCTCTGGGTTCGTTTTCAAGATTCAGGCGAATATGGATCCCGCGCATCGCGATCGCATTGCTTTTCTGCGTGTCTGCTCAGGGCACTTCGAGCGCGGTATGAAAATTCGCCATTTGCGCCTTGATCGCGAAATTAAGGTGTCCTCTGTGGTGACGTTCATGGCATCTTCGCGCGAGCAAGTTGAAGAAGCGTATGCAGGCGATATTATTGGTTTGCCGAATCACGGCAATATGCAAATTGGCGATAGCTTTTCTGAGGGTGAACCGCTGCAGTTCACTGGTATTCCTTATTTCGCCCCAGATTTTTTCCGCTCAGTCCGAATTCGTAACCCGCTCAAAATTAAGCAGCTTCACAAAGGCTTGCAGCAACTCGGTGAAGAGGGTGCGGTGCAGGTTTTTAAACCCATGCATGGCGGTGAATTAATTTTAGGGGCAGTGGGTGTTTTGCAGTTTGAAGTCGTGGCTAGTCGTTTAATGAATGAATACGGTGTCGATGCCGTGTTCGAGGGCACGAGTATTAACAGCGCGCGATGGGTATCGTGCGATGACAAACGTATGTTTGCTGATTTTGAAAAATCGTCAGCAGGTGCCAATCTCGCTCATGATGCAGCGGGTAACTTGGCTTATTTAGCTAGTTCAGGCGTCAACCTGAAACTCACTCAAGAACGCTGGCCTGGAGTCACATTCCATGCTACGCGTGAACACGCCATTAAAGTCGGCTAATACCGATCTTCCTATCAAAACTATCCTCGTTGCTTGACGCAGCGGGGATGGTTTCAGCTTGCTGATTTGTAGAGAGTTTTAAGAAACAAATTATGCCTTTGAGGCATCTCAATCAGACTCGGCAACTTGGTAACTACACTACGTATGTTCGAGGTGCAGGCTGCAATTACAGAAACATATCATTGTTCATGTGGACCTCGGACATGGAGGAGATTTCGTTAGCTTTTCGGAGGCCGCACATGCTTACAGTCACTTATTCAATTGTCGCGCTCGAGTTAGAGCAAAAAAAAGTTCGCTGGACCTTTTCGTCGCTTCAGCAATATGTACGTAACAGTATTCGAAATTTTCGTGCCGCTGGTGGTGTTGATTCAGAGCAGTTAGTGAATAGGATTTCGCAATTTGAGCAGTATTGCCAACAGCGGCGTATGGCAGTATTTCTGATACCCGTTTTAAAAAAATGTACTCACGAGGCAGATGCCTTGCTCGATGAGCTGGAAAAATTGAACGCCGCGAGTATTACTTTGGTTAAATCATTGCAGCAACGATTGCAATTAGCTTTGACTAAGGGGGCGGCGATGATAGAAGAGTTATGCGCTTCGCTCGAACAGTGTTGCTTGAATTTTTTTCAGCGTTTAAGTCGCGAGGAAGAATTGGTAAAGCTTGCAGAGCGAGTTATTCCGACCGAAGCTTGGTTTGGATTGGCCACTATCTTTTTATCAGAGCACGCAAGCAAATCACGCACCCCAATGCCAGTTATGTTTGATGATGACGATTAAACTATTCATTTTTCTTAGATAGATTCTCATATAGGAACGCTGGTTGAAATGATACGGCTTAGTTGCCTGTAAAGCTTGCATATCTACCCAATGTTTGGCATGGTTCTGGGAAAATTATTTACCTTAGAGCCATGCCAAAATTTCTTCGATTTACGACACTGTCGCTACGTGACTTAGTCATTACTTTCGGCCCACCGCTGTTGCTGGTGATTCTGGTTGGAGTGGCCGCCTACCGAATCATCGATCCTTCACCTCCCAAAGTAGTCACTCTTTCTGCCGGTCAAGAAAATAGTGCCTATGAAAATCTTGCCAAGCGCTACGCAGCGGTTTTGGCCAGAGAGGGTATACAGGTTAAGGTAGTCCGATCCGAGGGGTCGTACGAAAATCTAGATCGCTTGAAGAATCCTGATTCGGGAATCGACATTGCTTTTGTTCAAAGTGGATCAACGGATTTAGTGCAGGCTGAAAAAATTGGTCTGATTTCGCTCGGGAGTTTGTTTGTTGAGCCGGTCTGGCTGTTCTATCGCGCAGAGTCCAAGCTGGATCATCTGCGCCAATTTCGTACTTTAAAAATTAATGTCGGGCCTACGGGTACCGGTGTTCCTCAGCTATTCGGAAAGCTGTTAGTGGCGAATGGCGTTAATCCATCTCATCTTGCGTTGAGTGACATGGAGAATACTGCCGCTACTGTTGCTTTGTTATCTGGAAAAATCGATGGCATGGTGTTTAGTTCAGCGCCTGAAGGTTTGCTAATTCAAATGCTGCTGCAAACCCCGGGTATACGGCTGTTTAGTTTTTCTCAAGCGGAGGCGTATTCACGCCGTTTCCCATTTCTTTCCAACGTGACCCTTCCTAAAGGCATCATTAATTTGGGGCGTAATCAGCCTTCTCACGACATTCAACTAATTGCACCTACGGCCACCTTGGTGGCGCGTGAAGATTTGCATCCAGCGCTCATCGATTTATTTGTGCAAGCGGCGGCCGAGATTCATGGTGTTCCTGGATGGTTTCAACGACGCGGTGATTTTCCGAATGCGTTTTTCACTGAAATTCCCTTGGCGCCTTCAGCAGAAAAATTTTTCAAAAATGGCCCGCCGCTATTGAATCGCTACTTGCCATTTTGGTTGGCAAATTTTTTTGATCGTATGTGGCTGGTGATGGTGGCGCTGGGAGCTTTGCTTTTACCCTTATCGCGCGTGGTGCCGCCGTTATACGTCTGGAAGGTGCGATCGCGCATCTATCGTTGGTACGGCCAATTACGTAGCGTTGAAGTCGCCGTTGAAGAGGCGAGTGAGGCGAATAAACGTGATGTCTGTCATCACCAATTGACTCGTTTGAACGAGATCGAGCAGCGAGTTAATCAACTGACGATACCTTTGTCATTCGCGGAAGAGTTGTACGAGTTGCGAAGTCATATTAATTTCGTTCGTAAACGAATTCTTTGGTTGCAGCAGGGAACAGAGATTAGCTCCGAAGCAAGAGTTTCGTGAGCGCAGGGCTTTTGAATCACCGGTTCGCAGAGCATTAGCTGTAAGGGCAGTGTTCCGTGGCGTGGGGCACCAAGGTGGTGACGGGCGCAAAATTGCACTATTATGATGCATAAATATAATAAAGCACCAAAATAGTGCGTTAAGTATTTCCTCAAATCATGCCCCCTTGGTTCAAGGTGATCTCATAAATCATCCGAAGCCATTGGTTCTTTTGGGGAAATTTGACTCGCCTGTTTTGGCTTAGCATTGGGCTTTTCAGCCTTGTTAATGGCATGGAACCTGCTATC
>JBEGSP010000006.1:0-9761 GCA_041179845.1 Pseudomonadota bacterium | reverse complement strand
AGCGGCTGCAATTTGCGCGTCATTCGTAATATCAAGCACAATCGCTTCCACCTTGCCGCCACTGCTAGCGACTAAATCTTTTACGCCATCCACATTTCGCGCTGCAGCATAAACTTTGCTGGCACCCGCTGCCACCAATGCCTGAACGATGGCACGACCCACACCGCGATTAGTTCCAGTAACCAGCGCAACTGTATTCTTGATATCCATGGCTTTTCCTTTTCTTGTTTTCTTGTCTTATTGTTTACGTGGAAGATGCTGATTTACTGCATATTTTATGGTGAGCCAGCGCATCTGTGCGACGCGGGATCAAGCATATTAAAGGTTTAGCTGCTATCCATTATTCCGGAAATATCACGTTTTTATTTAACAAATGCTTATATAGGATAGTCCCGCCTGCCTATGCTACCGTAATGAACCTTGCGGAGCATACATTCCAGTGCAAAATTGACGTTGAACTATTTGAACCAACTATTACAAACAAGGACGACCGGTGAAAAACTCAGCCTCCCCTTCTATAAAAACGCGCAACATAAAAATTGAAGCTAGCGATGGCAGCGGAAAGTTTAGCGCTTATTTAGCAAAACCCGCTTCAGGCAAAGGGCCAGGTTTGGTGATTGCGCAAGAAATTTTTGGCGTCAATGCCAACATGCGTGAGATTGCTAACTACTATGCTGAAGAAGGTTATGTAGTTTTAGTGCCTGATTTATTTTGGCGTCAAAAGCCGGGGGTTGAACTCGGCTACACGCCAGAAGATTGGCAAAAAGCGTTTGGCTATTTTCAGGGCTTCGATCAAGACCTCGGTGTAGAAGATATTCAAGATGCCATCACCACATTGCGTGACATGTCGGGTGTCAGTGGTGATGTTGGCGTGCTGGGTTTTTGCCTCGGCGGCAAGCTCGCTTATTTAGCTGCCTGCCGCACTGACGTGGATGTAGCGATTGGCTATTACGGTGTGGGTATTGAAGATGCGTTAGATGAAGCGGATGATATTGAATGTCGCGTTGTCTTGCACATTGCAGGTTTAGATAAATACTGCCCTGAAAAAGCACAAGAAAAAATTAAAAAACGTTTAGGTAAACGTGAAGGCTTTGACATTTATATCTATCCCGACGCTGATCATGCCTTTGCGCGTCCTAAGGGTGAGCACTATCACAAGGCATCGGCCTTAATGGCTCATCAGCGCAGTGTCGCTGCCCTGCGGGAAGAAATTGGCCCTCACTTCGATTTGTCTGCACTATGGGATAAACATTGTGAATATGAATTCGGCACCCGCGATGTGGATGCCACGATGAGCACCATGGTCGCAGAACCCTATGTGAATCATATTCCCACGATGACCGGTGGCGTTGGCTACCAACAGCTGCATCGTTTTTACAAACATCATTTTGTGGATAGCAATCCGCCCGATACCTCGCTGATTCCTATCTCACGCACGGTCGGTGCCACGCAAGTCGTCGATGAAATGTTATTTTGCTTTACCCATACCTGCGAAATACCCTGGATGCTGCCGGGCATACCTCCAACAGGTAAGCGTGTAGAAATTCCTTTACTCGCCGTCGTTAAATTCCGTGGCGATAAGCTGTATCACGAACATATCTATTGGGATCAAGCGAGTGTGTTGGTACAAATAGGAAAGCTTGATCCCCATGGCTTGCCTATTGCCGGCGTAGAAACCGGACAAAAACTGTTGGATGAATCGCTCCCATCGAATACCTTAATGGCCGCGTGGAAAAATTCAGAAGGCAAATAAAAACGAATAAAAAAATACATCTATAAAAATATTCCAGCCGTCGTCGCCATGACGACGGCACAATCTATTACATCAACAGAGACGCTTCATATAATGATAATTGAGACACTGCAGAATCCACGCCCTGCGATCTTTCCCGACAATCCGGGATTTGGTCGTTTGTATACCAACCGCATGTTTACGCAGCATTACACGCAAGATAAAGGCTGGCATGACGCCCGCATAGGCGCATTCGGCCCTTTACCTATGCATCCCGTTGCGCAGGTATTACACATAGGCTTAGATATTTTTGAAGGCACGAAAGCCTATCGTCGACCAGACGGTCACATCAATTTGTTTCGCGTTGATCGCAATATGGCGCGATTGAATCGTTCTGCTGTGCGTCTTGGCATGCCAGAAATCGATCCTGCGACACACATTAATTACATTGAATCGTTGGTAAAGCTAGAGCATGAATGGGTACCGCGCCTGCCCAACTGCACTCTCTATATACGTCCGGTGGTTATCAGTACTGAAGAGACTTTAGAGGTTCGCATAGGTCGAGAATTTTTACATTACATTTTCCTCAGTCCAGTCGGACCTTATTTCGCCAATGGATTCAATCCTGTCGCCGTTCATATTTCGCATGAATATGTACGCGCAGTAAAAGGCGGCACGGGCGAAGCAAAAACCACGGGTAACTACGCTGGTACGGTTGCCGTAGCTGAGCAAGTACGCCAACATGGTTATCAGCAAGTCTTATGGCTGGATGCGATCGAGCGCCGTTATATTGAAGAAGTGGGCGCCATGAATATTATGTTTGTGCGTGACGGCAAACACATCGTTACCCCCGCACTCTCTGGCAGCATCTTGCATGGCGTGACACGCGAATCAGTTTTGCAGCTTGCACCTGACCTAGGCTACACCGTTAGTGAAGAACGCATTGATGTGGATGAGATGCTGGCTGATATACAAAAAGGTCGCATCACCGAAGCCTTTGGTGTGGGTACTGCTGCAGTGGTATCTCCGGTAGGGAAATTTGGCTACAAAGGTAAGGAATATCGCATCAATGATGAAAAATCAGGACCTGTTGCCACGCATTTGTATAAAGCGCTGACTGATATTCAATATGGCCATGTACCCGACCCTTATGGTTGGATACGAACGCTAAAAATTGATTAATACATTTATATAATTCAAACGATAAAACAATTTTGGAGAACCACGTAATGACGTATGAAACGCTGAGCTGCGATTTGTCTGAGCAAATCTTAACAATCACGCTGAACCGCCCCGACAAGCTGAATGCATTCACCGTCACGATGGCGAATGAATTGATTTCAGCATTTAATTCAGCGAGCGAAAATGATGATGTACGAGTAATCATCGTTACCGGCGCAGGTCGTGCGTTTTGTGCGGGTATGGATTTAGCCGTGAGCGGCAATGTGTTTGGTTTGGATGAAACGCAACATCCGACCATGAAAGACATGAACGAACGACTCGAAGATCCCGTAATTGTTAAAGGAGTGCGTGATACCGGAGGTCGCGTATCGCTTGCGATTTTCAATTGCAAAAAACCCGTCATTGGAGCCATCAATGGTGCTGCGGTTGGTGTAGGCGTCACCATGCAACTAGCCATGGATATTCGCCTGGCTTCTGAAAATGCAAAATTTGGATTTGTATTTGGCAAAATTGGTATCGTGCCAGAAGCTTGCTCAACCTGGTTTTTGCCACGCATAGTAGGTGTCGCTAAAGCACTGGAGTGGATACATACTGCCGAAATTTTTTCTGCCGCTGAAGCACATAAGCACGGCTTGGTGAAAGAAGTTCTTCCTGCTGATCAGTTACTCACGCGCGCACGCGAACTGGCACGCATGATCGCTACCGAACGCTCACCTACATCAACCGCTATGGCTCGCCAAATGATTTACCGTAACAGCGCATTCACTCATCCGGAAGAAGCACACAAAGTCGAATCGCTGGCGATGTTCTACGCCAGTATTCACGATGGCAAAGAAGGCGTGACAGCGTTTACCGAAAAGCGTAAGCCTAATTTCAACTCTAAGCCTTCACAGATGCCCGATTTTTATCCATGGTGGTAATCACCAATTCCCTTATACTCAAATGGTTCTGGTTGTGCGTACGGAGACGACGACCAGAAACCGCTCTGCTGCAGCACAACATAATCGCCTGTTAATAAATTTTAAAACCGCCGTTCAGAAACGATGAATTGCATTTGGCAGCGCGATAATTCAGGTTGCCCCCATACCAGAATAGGAGACAAAAACCATGAGCTTCAACAAAGACGACAACGCACCAAAACAACCCCAACGTCGCAAACTGATTCAAGGTGCAACGGCAATTGCTGGTATGGCCAGCATTGGTTTTCCCTACATATCGCTGGCACAAAACAAACCGATACGCGTGGGTATGCCGACCATCTTGTCAGGTCGAGTCGCTATGCTGGGACAAGCATCGACTAATGCCGCTCAAATGGAAGTCGAAAAATTCAATGCAGCCGGTGGTCTGGGTGGACGCAAAATTGAATTAGTGATTCGTGACTCCAAAGGTCAACCGCAAGAAGCCGCACGCGTCGCACGCGAACTGGTTACCGCGGAAGGCTGCGAAATTATTTATGACGGCGAAGCCTCATCGGGTGCATTTGCGGTCCATGAAGTCGCACGTGATCTGGGTGTGCTGGTGATACACACCTGCTCAGAAACGTCAGCTCTGACAGCTGATCCTAAATTACGTACGCCATTAGCCTTTCGCTGCGCACGCCAAGGTATTCATGATGCCGTCATCGGTGGCGCCTATGCAGCGAAGGTTGCGAAAGAAAAAAATCTGCGCCGTTGGATGACTTGCTCACCTGACTATGCGTATGGTCGCGACACAACTGCTGAATTTATCGATCACCTGAAATTTTTCAACAAAGATATCGAAGTAATTGGCGATGTCTGGCCAAAATTATTCCAAGCTGATTACAGCGAAAACATTACGCGTCTGCTGCAAGGCAATCCACAAGCGGTGTACTCCTGCTTATGGGGTGGCGATCTGACGTCCTTCATCGATCAATCGAATATCTATGCTCTGTTTAAAGACAGGCAATTCTTCGGTGTGAACATGGCGGATTATGCAGTGCTGCATAACGTGAAAGCCGTACCGCAAGGTCTGCACTCAGGTAATCGTTATTTGAAGAGCTTCCCTAACAACGCTGGTAACAGTGCTTGGTCAGACGCTTATCAAGCAAAGTACCGCGATCTGCCTTTGAACTGGGCGTGGCAAAACGCAGCTGGCATACAGTTTTTGACCGCGGCAATGAAAAAAGCCAAAAGCGCTGACGGTGCCAAAGTCGCAGCTGTACTCAAAGGCCTGACGATTGATTCACCTTTTGGAGCTAACGGCAAACTTACTATGCGCGCCGACGATCACACCTTAGTGGACTACGCACTCGGCTGGGGTGAGCTGTCGGGTAAAGAGCCCTTCATGTCGAATCCTGTTCCTGGCAACTGGAAACAAATTGCCGAACTCGAAGCCGAATGGAAAAAACGTAAAGGCTTTGCGTAATGATTGCATCTACGTTACCTAGCAATACCTAACGTTTTATAACCGCCCCGCTTTCCCAAGCGGGGGCTCATCATCGAGCATATATTTTTGCTCGCTGCCTTGTACTTCAGGAGCGCTGATTGAATCCCTCTGCTTTGCTTGATTGTTTGAGTTCGATGTCATGCATCGTGACCCAACTCTCCACCGGCATGATCGTTGGCTCGCTACTTTTTTTAGTCGCCGCTGGCCTGACGTTGATTTTTGGTGTCTTGGGTATTGTAAATTTTGCCCATGGCTCGTTCTATATGCTGGGTGCATATGTAGCACTCACCGCTTACCGTGTCACAGGCAGCTTTGCTTTGTCTATCGTGGCAGCGGGTTTGGGTGTCGGTCTATTCGGATTACTTTTCGAACGCTTCTTCATGCGTCGCGTGTACAACGCCGATGTACTGATGCAGTTACTGGTCTGCTACGCACTCGTATTGATGATGGATGACATTGTGAAAATCGTCTGGGGTGCAGAATTCCAATCGATGGGTATGCCTGATGCGTTCCAAGCGCCGCCGCTGTTTATCTTAGGTGGCATTGTTCCGTTGTTTTATGTGTATCTGATTGCTGCAGCCGCACTGATTGCCGTGGTGCTGTGGGCGATACTGAATCACACACGCTTAGGAAAAATTGTTCGCGCCGCTGCTCAAAACCCCACCATGACTTCTGCACTGGGTCTAAACACCGGTTTGATTTACGCCGGTGTGTTTGCCTTTGGTGGTGCGCTGGCAGGTATGGCAGGCGGCTTAGCGGCGCCGGTACGATCAATGTCACCGGGCATGGGATTTTCTATTCTGATTGAATCGTTCATCGTGACCGTCATCGGTGGCATGGGATCTGTTAGTGGTGCCTTAGTCGGCGCCTTAATGATTGGTTTAATACGTGCCTTCGGAACGATAGGCTTTCCTTTATTTGTTGAAGGGCTAATGTTCATCGCTATGGCATTGATATTAATACTGCGTCCGAATGGATTGCTCGGCAAGGAAACTCGCGCATGAAACAGTCCTCTACATTTCGTTCGGATTTTTTATGGGCTCTGCTAGCGCTCGCTGTACTGGCGCTAATTCCAATGCTTTCGTCCTCGCGTGTACTGCTTGATTATGTGATTCGATTAGCGGCGATGGGCATCTTTGCTACCTCACTGAATATCTTAGTGGGCTATGGCGGCTTAGTGTCGTTTGGTCACGCCATGTTTTTTGGTGGTGGCGCGTATGCGTTTGCATTAACCATGCAAAAAACCAGTGCGCCGATTCCGCTTGCCATGCTAGTGGCGATTTTGTTTTGCGCTGTGATGGGGTTTATTGTTGGCGCGATCTGTGTGCGACTCAAAGAAATTTATTTTTCTTTTTTGACGTTGGCGTTTCAAATGCTCTTACACAGCGTGATCTTAACCTGGACGTCACTAACTGGCGGTGATCAGGGGCTGACTGGCGGTATTCCTCGCACTCCTTTTCTCGGCATTAATCTGGCCGATCACACGCAGTTCTATTGGTTTGCCTGCGTGATGGCAGTCGCTTGCTTGCTCTTGATACGCACGGTGTTGCAATCACCTTTTGGCTATACGTTACGGATGGTGCGCGATAGCGCTGAGCGCGCACGCTATCTGGGCATCGATGTTTGGCGCGTGAAACTGTATGCCTTTGTTCTTGCCTCATCACTCGCGGGTGCTGGCGGCATCATCATGGCCTTGTTTGTCTCAGGGGCCTTTCCTGATTTTGGTTACTGGACCATGTCGGGTGAAGCGATCTTCATGATCATGATGGGTGGTTTGAATATATTCATTGGCCCTGTCGTTGGTGCTTCCTTGCTGCTGCTATTTAATGACGTGATCACGCGCAGTACAGAATTCCATGGCTTAGCCTTGGGTATTGTGGTGCTGCTATTTGCCTTGGGCTTTAAGCGTGGCATCACTGATTTTATTCAACAACTGATTCAAACAATTAAAAATAAGAGAGACGCACAATGAGTAAAAAAACTGTGACCGTAGTCACTGGCGGAGCCAGTGGGATTGGAGCAGCATGTGTGAAGCATCATGTGCAGCGTGGCGATGAGGTAATCGTGCTCGATCTACCCGGCACTTGGTCAGATGCAAAAACCAAAGAGACAGGTGTTAAAGCTTTCTATCCTTGCGACGTACTGCAAGACCAAACGGTACATGACGCTGCGAAACTCATCGAAAAAAATCATGGTGCCGTCACCGGTCTCATCAATAGCGCTGGCATCTTGCAGCGCAAGCTACCGCCCGAACAATTAACCATGGCTGAGTGGGACAAGGTGACCGATGTTGATCAACGCGGCACCTATCTTTGCTGCGTAGTGTTTGGTTCGCGTATGGCAGAACTAGGACATGGTGCGATTGTGAACATCGCATCGATCACAGGATGGCGCTCTATTCCACTGCATGCGTATGCACCTGCTAAAGCAGCGGTCATTTCCATGACGATGTGCTTGGCCGCTGAATGGGGACGTTCTGGGGTTCGTGTGAATGCTGTGGCACCGGGTTACACATTAACCGAAGCATTACAAACGGCGATTGATCGCGGTGATCGTAATCCCGCTGATCTATCTGAACAATCTGCGATGGGACGCTTAGTGATGCCTGATGAAGTTGCCGATGGTGTGGGCTTTCTTTTATCCGATGCAGCACGCGCAATTACAGGTGTGACCTTACCGATTGATGTGGGCTGGCTGTGCGGCACGACCTGGGGTACCTATGGTGGCGTTCCACCTGCACGTCCACTCAAGCCGTAAGATTGATTAGATCGCGAACCTACGCATGTTAAAAGTCGACAATCTTCGTAAATCGTTTGGTGGTGTGGTCGCCACCTCCGATGTCTCTATTGATTTCCCTGCCGGCTCTCTGTCTGCGGTAATCGGGCCAAATGGTGCAGGTAAAACTACTTTCTTCAATTTAATTTCGGGTGGCTTGCAACCGGATTCGGGCCGCATTCTGCTCGATGGTGAAGATATCGTTGGTCTGCCGAGTAGTGAGATCGTTCGCAAAGGCATAGGCCGTGCATTTCAAGTCGCTAAACTCTTTAAATCGCTGACAGTTGAAGAATCTTTGCGTGGCGCACTGCAATCCCCGTTAGGTCGTTCACTGCAGATGCATGGCCGGTTTCCAACCGGCGACACACGCGACCGCGCGCATGAAGTGATGGAGCAACTTGGCTTGCAACACAAAGCCGACATCATCAGTGGCAATCTTTCACACGGCGATCAAAAGCTTCTCGATATTGCGCTGGCGTTGGTGCTCAATCCTAAAGTCTTGCTACTGGATGAACCGGTAGCCGGCATGGGTCCGGAAGAACGTACTCAAATGATCGATACGGTCTATGCGCTGTGGAAAAAAGGTGGCTTGACGGTGGTACTGATTGAGCACGATATGGAAATCGTCTTTCGTATTTCGCAGCACATTCATGTGCTTTCATATGGCAAGTTACTCGCGCAAGGTAATCCCGAGCAAATTCGCACTAACCCAGCGGTAATCGAAGCCTATCTGGGTACGCCCAAGGAGGCACGCGCATGACGAACATGCTTTCAGTCACTGACTTGGATGTGAACTATGGCAGTAGCCAAGTGTTATTCCAATTAAAGCTACACGTAAAAAAAGGTGAAACCTTAGCGCTGCTTGGTCGTAATGGCGCGGGCAAGAGCACAACGATGAAAGCGATTGCCGGTGTGATCGCTGCACGTCGTGGTCGCGTTGAACTCGAAGGTAAAGCCATCACCGGTATGCCCTCACACAAAATTGCGCGCGCAGGTATTGGTTTCGTTCCGGAAGACAGACAAATTTTTACAGATCTATCCGTGGAAGATAATTTGTTAATCGCCACCAAGCGTGGAGCACATGGTCAGCAGGAGTGGTCTATCGATCGTGTGTACGACATGCTTCCTTTACTAAAACCTTTGCGCGTTCGTTTGGGTGGGCAGTTATCGGGGGGTGAGCAGCAAATGCTGACGATTGGTCGCTCACTGATGGGTAATCCTGATTTACTGTTACTCGATGAACCCAGCGAAGGTCTGGCTCCGATCATGGTGCAAAAAATTGGTGAACTGGTTGAAGACTTACGCAAGCTAGGAACCACGATTGTGCTGGCTGAACAAAATCTACATTTTTGTTTAGGCTTAGCGGATCGTGCAGTGGTGATCGATAAAGGCTCGGATGTGTTTGAAGGTAGCATTGCTGAACTCGAAGCGAATGCCGATATCAAACAACGCTATCTCTCTGTTTAATAAAAAATAAAATAAATTATGACAATCTCACTTCCTAAAGCATTTGATATGCAGGGTCAGCGCGTACTGATTACCGGCGCTGCTGGTGGCATAGGATCAGAGACAGCCAAACTCTGCAGCGAGCTGGGTGCGATAACCATACTGACAGATATTGCCAGCATTACGAAAAAATTAGAGGCATTAGCTGCTTCTCTTAAAA
>JBEGSP010000005.1:0-10519 GCA_041179845.1 Pseudomonadota bacterium | reverse complement strand
GTTTTTTCATTCACTGAAAAAGCAATTTCTGCGAGGCGACGAATACCATCTTCAGCAAATTCGATATGTACATTTTCAGTCGCTAGTAAGGCTTGATATTGTCGCGTTAGACAGGCATCCGTTGAGGTCAATATGCGCTCGAAATCAGCAATTGAGAGTGACTCTAGCTCGACGCGTATTGGAAAGCGACCTTGTAGCTCTGGAATTAAATCAGACGGCTTCGCCAGATGAAATGCGCCGGAAGCAATGAACAAAATATGATCTGTTTTTACCATGCCATATTTGGTGTTGACGGTAGTACCTTCAACTAACGGTAGCAAATCACGCTGTACACCTGCACGGGATACATCGGCTCCTTGCACCCCACCGCGGGCAGCAATTTTGTCGATTTCATCCAGAAAGACAATCCCATTTTGCTCAATATTGGTGATGGCTTTTTGTTTGAGTTCTTCTTCATTGATCAGTCGTGAAGCTTCTTCGTCAATGAGTATTTTCATCGCCTCGCTAATTTTGAGCTTGCGCGATTTTTTTCGACCGTTTCCTAAACCTGAAAACATGGATTTAATCTGTTCTGTCATTTCTTCCATGCCAGGTGGCGCCATGATTTCCATTTGCGGACGTGTATCGGCTAATTCGATCTCGACTTCGCGATCGTCGAGCGCACCTTCACGTAATCGTTTGCGAAATGTTTGACGCGTAGCATTTTCATTTTTCTCTTCGGCAGTGGGCGTTGCCGCAAAACCAAAATCACGCGCGGGCGGAAGGAGGACATCAAGAATACGATCTTCGGCGGCGTCTTCCGCACCAGCACGTACTTTACGCATTTCTAATTCACGCGTTTGTTTGATGCCGATTTCGGTGAGATCGCGGATGATGGTATCGACATCACGACCGACATAGCCGACTTCAGTAAATTTTGTCGCTTCAATTTTAATAAACGGCGCATCTGCTAAGCGTGCCAGACGACGCGCGATTTCAGTTTTGCCGACACCGGTTGGCCCAATCATTAAAATATTCTTGGGTGTTATCTCATGACGTAAGGGGTCGGGTACTTGTTGCCGACGCCAGCGATTGCGCAACGCAATAGCGACGGCGCGTTTGGCATTGGCTTGACCGACGACATGTTTGTCGAGCTCGATCACAATCTGTTGCGGTGTAAGGTTCATGGATGCACCGTGCTTATTCTAGTGTTTCGATGGTGAGCGAGTGATTGGTATAAATGCAGAGTTGTGCGGCGATAGTGAGTGATTTCTTAACGATCTCAACCGGCGACAAGTCGGTATTTTCTTGTAGCGCTTTGGCAGCGGATTGAGCGTAGCTGCCGCCTGAGCCAATGGCGCCGACACCATCTTCGGGTTCGAGTACATCGCCGTTGCCGGTGATGATGAGCGTGGATTCACGGTCAGCGACCAGCAGCATGGCTTCTAATCGGCGTAGCATGCGATCGGTACGCCAATCCTTTGCCAGCTCAACCGAAGAGCGCATTAGATTGCCCCGGTGTGCTTCTAGTTTGGATTCGAAGCGCTCAAGTAAAGTAAACGCATCAGCCGTTCCGCCAGCAAACCCCGCTAATACTTTGCCATGAAATAACTTGCGTACTTTGCGCGCCGAGCCTTTCATGACGACATTGCCCAGAGTGACCTGACCATCACCACCGAGTGCCACCAGATTGCCGCGACGTACTGAAAGAATTGTGGTGCCGTGAAATTGTTCCATGGGGTGTCGGAGTAAAAACCAAGCCCCGAACCACCAATGGTGATCAGGGCTTTCGATAAATAATATGCAGCCGGCTAGCGCCACCGACCAGTTGCAATAATCTGCCAACAAGAAAGCTGGTATCCCGACATTCTACAACTTTGCCTTGTGCTAGTTGTTGCAATCCGGTAAGCCATGGTGTGGCGGCGCTGAACTCTATCCGACGTAAATGACGGCAATCTAAAACTAGCTTGTGCGATTGCTGAGCGTACTCGCTTGTTTGCGCAAGCAGTTTGTCGATTGGCAATGAGATCATTGTTGGCAGCACAAATAAAGGTGTTTGCTGTGCGGGCTTTATTTGTGCCGGAGGTGAGGCAGGCGGCGACACTTCGTAGGTGACGCTGTAGTCTACACAGGCCGCTTCATAGGCTTCATCGGCATTCATCAAGCGAAGTAATTCGATCAGTAACCGCCACGCAGCATCATCGACGTCGCGTCTGCCGGGCTGTATGCATTCGCGAATTCTGCTGACTACGGTATCGCCGCCGCGGATTGAAATTTCGCAGGAAGCTTTTTGCCAATGCTCTAGTACATCTAAAAATCCAGCGCACCCTGGAATAGTCATGTCAGTGATCGCAGAAAATTCCATCACAAAGTGATGATGACGCAGTCCGATCTGCTGTAATTGTTCAAGAGCGGCTTGCGAGGTTTCTGTTAGCTTGCCGCGAAAGCTGAGTACGGGTATCTCAGGTTGTGCTTGGACGAGGTCAGGGCCTTGTCTGATCGCTTGCCATTGCGGAGGCGAGGTTTCAAATTTTTTGGCATAGGTTAGGGCGAGATGATCAAAAAAATCCGCTTGATTTTCTGCGAGTGCTAAATCGAACAACATCCACCAGGCGAGCTGATGATCGTTGCTGCCGCCATCGGCACGCGTGGCTTGCAGCAGTAGCGTTCTAGCTTCATCGGATTGGCCGTTGGCAAATAATACGGCGGCTTCATCCATAACATGCGATAACGGCGCGAGCGTGGGTGAACTTTCAACATTGCTGTCGTGATGCGGCTGCAGTAAGGTAGGCGCGCCAAATTCGGCCACGATTTCTGATTCTATTGAATCAATTTTTTGTGAGGTTTCACGAGCCTCATCGGCTGGCGTATTTTTACTTTGACGACTATCGGGCGTCGCTGTCTTTGTAAACAGTCCAAAAATTTTCACGAGATGCAATTGCCTGATGGGAGAATGAATTCGGATACGAAGCTGAGAAAGCCGCTGCGAATAATTGTGCGCGACCACACTCTCGCGAATCATTACATCGCCAATGTGAACGGATGTCAATCAGACAGCGGGCAATCATGATGATTGCCCTAACTGTTTTATGAAATTGCTGATCGCAACGTGGCGTGAGTTACACGTTGCTCACGTTCAGCTAAATTAAAAGCGTGTTCGAACACCAACTATCAAATTACGCCCAGGCTGAGGAACATAGTCTTTCAGGAGTGATGTTGAGAGACGAATTTCTTCATTCAATAAATTGCGTGCAATCATGAACCAGGTTAAATCAGTAGTTCCATAGCGTTGCGTATAAGACAGATTGGCGTCGACGTTGGTATAACCTTTGGTGGTCGTTTCATCTGAAACGGTGGAGCTGGCTATTCTGTTGTGTGCATCTGAATGGATAACAGAAAGCGATGAGCGCCAACGTGAATCTTGATATCCGGCATTTAGTCCTGTGCGGGCTGCAGGTTGCAAAGGTAGATTGCCTAAGTCATCTAAAGTGCCGCGTGAGCTATCCATAAACACACGACCATACCATCCAGTTTCATATAAGTTGTAGCTGAGTTCAGCTTCTATACCTTTGAGTGTGGCATTCGCTTGTTTGAAATTGCGATCGCGTAAGACGCCATCAGGATCAAGATTGATGATACCTATGTCGCCGTAAATAAAGTTGCTGACTTTATTTTGATAGACATTAGTTTTCCAGCGCAGCTTATCTTCTGTCTTTTGCAGCGACAAATCTATATTTCTAGAGGTTTCTTTCTTTAAAGAGGTGTCGCCAACATCGTAAGTTTCGGTTGGGTGATGAGCGCCATTTGAATACAATTCTTCAGCGGTGGGCGCACGCTGCGCAAGTGATGCGGTAGCACCCAAACCATAACCAGGTGTGAAGGCCCACAGTGCGCCGGTTGAGAATGAGCCCAAGCTATAAGAGCGATTTACGCTACTGGCGGGCTTGCGAGAAACGGATTCCAAGCGGCCACCGATATTGATTCGGGTTGCGCCAAAATCGCGCTCTTCCAAAAAGAAGCCTGCAAAGGCGTTGGAATTTGTCCGCGGCACCGTCGGATCAGCGCCATCAAGATTTGCAGCTTTGGTGGTGGCTTGTTCTGTTTGAACGCCTAGTTTGCCGCGCCAGCCAGCAACCGGTAAGTGACTTAATTCCCAGCGTGTTTCGGTCGATTTGTTAGTGAAGCGTACATGAGGATCCGTTCCATTTTCTAGCTCAGTATGCTTGTAGTCGGTATTACCAAATCGTATGCGTAGTGAATCAAAACCATCAAAGGGCGATTTAATCAGGCTATCGGCATCGAAACGAGTTCGTTTGAGATCAATATTTGATTTTTCATCCGCACCATGGATTCCATAAATCTTATCAAGCGTGGCAACGGATAAACCGACATAACCCCAATCCTTGATGAGTGAACCTCCAAAGCCCAGACTGCGTTCGCGATTGCCAGAAAAACTTAATCTGCCAGTATCGCCATCGCCGTATACGCTGCTGTTAACTGGAATACGGTAATCACTCGAGTGCAGCATGTTGCCATCCGCATGTAAACCGATACTGCCGCTGGAGCCATCAGCAGAGAAACTTCCTGCGACGCCGCGATCAACAGCGCTATAGCGCACTTCAGTTTCGCCGGTGGGCTTCGGTTCCAAGGTTTTGGCAATACGATCATTAACCACATTGACCAAACCACCGATAGCACCAGAACCATATAGCAGCGCAGCCGGACCACGCAGGATTTCAATTTGTCGCGCTGTTGTGCCAGAACTGGCTACGGCATGATCACTCGAGATTGACGAAAGGTCACCATTGCCCATGCCATTTTCCAGCATCTTGATGCGCGGGCCATCCAGGCCTCGAATGATGGGGCGCGATGCAGCTGCGCTAAATCCAGACGTAGTAACACCTAATTCATTGCTTAGCGTTTGCCCAATGGAGTCCGCTAATTTGTCGCGAAGCTCATCGCCGGAAATGACTTTTGCCGGCGCAAGAATCATGGCATTTTCACTGCGACCAAACGGATCTGCAGTCACAATCACAGAATCAAGTTTTTTTATGTTGTCTTCAGCATGGGCTGTAAGAGTTGCGCCCGCAAACGCGCAAATAATGGCTTGCGCCATATAAGACTGACGTAAATTCATGTAATTCTCCACTGATCAAGCACACACCTGCGGCATATAACCGCAAGGTAGATATTTTTCTAAGGTTGATGGATGCTCAGTGGAGAGCGGGTGGAGCTCTGGAAGAGAAGAGTGCGACGAAAGCGTGTTGAAAACCAAAGCGCATCAGGTTGACCAAGATAAAACTTGGCAGCGCTATGGCAGTAATGTGGAAAAAAGGGACAGTCAGGCTGGCGCCGAGTGTGCCAGCTTCAAGTAAAGCGCAAGAGTGCCCCGCTTGCTGGTGATCAAAACAACCAATGTAAGAGTTTTGATTGCTATAGCTTGAGATGACTTCGGTTTGTAGCGCCGAGTGACTAATCGAATGGGCGTAACCTAGCCATTGAGCAAACAATAAGCTCAGTACAAGCCACAGCGCTACCCTTTGGTAGCTGGCTGAGGGTCGTGTACTGAGATGAGTGTTCACTTTGGTTTTAATGTCATTATTTTTAAATCAAACCCAAATATACCATTCCACGACTTAGTTCAATCGTTCTAGTCGCCGTAGAGTTTCTGCTTGAGTTCGCGTCGCTGCTGGGCCTCAAGAGATAGCGTTGCTGTTGGGCGCGCAAGTAAGCGCGGGATCCCGATGGCTTCACCGGTTTCTTCGCACCAGCCGTAGTCGCCTGCATCGATAGACTGTATCGACTGCTGCACTTTTTTCAGAAGTTTGCGCTCTCTGTCACGAGTGCGTAACTCGAGCGCATGTTCTTCTTCGATGGTGGCGCGATCGGCGGGATCGGGCACGAGCACAGTTTCACGCAGATGTTCGGTGGTTTCGCCGGCGTTTCTGAGAAGGTCTTTTTCCAGCTGCTGCAGACGGGCTTTAAAAAAAGCCAATTGAGCTGCGTTCATGTAATCCTTCTCGCCCATCTTGAGAAGCTGTTCCTCAGAGATGGGGGTGCCGTCACTGACGGCTGGCTTCAAAGTTTTTGTAGAGGTTGCCACGTAGCTTGCTTTCGTAACTGCTGATCTGTCAATTGTACCCAGCGTGCCTGCGATAGCTTTTGCTGATGCGCAGGGCAGACTAGTTGTCTGCTCGGACTGTCTCACTATCCCTGGGAAGGGTGCCCGTAGCAAATCGGGCGCTATTGTAATCGCATTGTCCGCTGTACAGACAAGCTTTTCATATTTTTAATGCAATTGGCAAGTACAGCCGCATAAAACCTAGCTAAAACGGGCCATACTGCCCCGTTTTTTTTATAAAAACTATCACATTTATACCAGACATTGCTCCAGCCCCTCTATGAATATTGAGCGCGGTAATGATTGGCCTATGAAAACTATTTTGCTGCCTCGGACTTCATCCGACGCCCATGGCGCGCCCAGATCGCTGCCCATGGTTTGATGAACCCCCTGAAAAATCACTTTTCGTGAGGCTCCTTCCATCCACAATATCCCTTTGTAGCGCAGCATTCGCGGGCCGTACATCTGTATCAGTTGACCGATAAAATCTTCTAGGCGTGCTGGATCAAAGGCGCGGGTGCTGCGAAAAACAAAGGCGGCGATATCATCGGTATGTCCCCCTTCTTGGTGAGCTGCATGTTCGTGTTTGTGATCATGCCCATGTTCATGATGATGATGGTCGTGGTCACAATGATCATCGCAGTGATGCGCTTCTTCAGATTTTAGAAAATCGGGATCGATATCTAATTTGTCGTTCAGATTAAATCCACGAATATCTAAAATTTCTGCAATAGGCGCATGACCGAATTCAGCACGACCTATAGGCGCGCGCGGGTTAATGCGTCGCAGTCTGGTTTCAAGCAGGCTCAGTTGATCGGTGCTCACTAAATCTGATTTAGATAAAAATAATCGGTCGGCGAAACCAACTTGACGTTGCGCTTCCTCAAATTTATCGAGCTGTTGCATCGCGTTGCTAGCATCAACGATAGTAATTACACCATCTAATAAATAGCTAGTGGCGATTTCTTCATCCATAAAAAACGTTTGTGCAACCGGGCCAGGGTTGGCAAGCCCGGTGGTTTCGATCACGACGCGATCAAATTTCAATTCACCATTGCGCTGCTTTTGTGCGAGCTGACCAAGTGCGGAAATTAAATCGCCGCGCACGGTGCAACAAATACAACCGTTATTCATTTCAACGATTTGTTCGCGCGTGTCTTGCACTAAAATTTCATTGTCGATATTTTCTTCGCCGAATTCGTTTTCGATGACAGCGATGCGCTGCCCGTGGTCTTCATGTAGGAGACGATTTAGTAATGTGGTTTTACCAGCGCCTAAAAAGCCAGTCAGTATCGTAGCGGGAATAAGAGCCATGAATTTATTGTGCGTAGGTAGCTAGTGTGGTTTAAATAAATTGCTGCAGACAGGGTTAATCACTCGAGGTTTGTTTTTTTGCGCGCGGGTGTGCGGCATCATACACTTGCGCTAAGCGTTGAAAATCCAGCGAGGTATAGACCTGAGTTGATGCAATCGATGAGTGGCCTAGCATCTCTTGCACCGCGCGCAAATCCCCCGATGATTGCAGCACATGCGACGCAAATGAATGTCTGAGCATATGCGGGTGCACATCGGCGGGGATGCCCAAAACTTGTGCGTGCGCTTTGATGCGGGTTTGAACGGCGCGAGCACTTATCCGATTTCCGCGAGCGGTAATGAATAGCGCATGTGGATCACAGTCGGTTTTTTCGCTAGCAACAGAAGCGCGGTGGCTTAGCCACTCTCGGATCGAGAGTAATGCTGCACTCCCCACGGGAACTGTGCGGCGCTTATTGCCTTTACCGGTGACGGTGACTTCGCATCCATCAAGATCTAGCCAACCGAGCGACGAATGATCGCGCGTTTCTGTGTACTGAACATCAAGCCCAACTAATTCAGAAACGCGTAGTCCGCTTGAGTAAAGCAATTCAAACATGGCGTGATTGCAAAGCTGCTGCGTTAGATCGGTCTCGGAAGTCTTGGTTACATTAGAAGCGTTTGTAGTGTCAGAGGCATCGACCTTCGCGTAGCTACCACTAACTAATCTCACGGCGTCATCGACGCCTAATGCTTTGGGTAGAGCGCGTGCGCGCTTGGGTGCTTTAACACCATCGGCAGGATTTACGGTGAGTTGATGGTGTATCGCCATCCAACTAAAAAAGCCACGCCATGCAGACAACTTGCGTGCAATCGAACTAGGTGACAAACCGCGCGAATGTAATTGCGCAGCAAAGCGTCGCGTATCAAACGCCGTAATTTTAGATAGCGATGAAATTTTCTTTTCAACGCATAGCGCGCCTAGTTGTTCGAGGTCACGCTGATAACTATCTAAAGTGTGCTCAGATAACTTGCGTTGCGTTTGCAAGTGCTGCAGATAGCTAGCGATATGCTGCGCGTCTGTAGCGTTGAAAGAGGGATTCGAATTACTGTCCATGCACTGTGGCGCTGGCGATCTCGCCGATCTGCCGCAGAAAATGAGTATCCATGTCGGCAGTAAAGCGCGCTGGATCGGGTGAGCCAAGCACTAACAAACCAAAGCTGTCAGTTGCGCCTGGCGCGCGAAGTGGAATCAAGGCCACCGATTGAATAGACGCCGCATCGTTAAGCCATTCCACGCCGGGTTTGTTGGCAGAGGGACCGCAATACGGATGTACTTGCTGAGCAGCGAGCATTTTTGCTGCATCTAAATCAGAAGCTTTATGCCACTTCGTATCTAAATCGATCGAAGAATCCCACACTCGCAGACTGGCTGCGGGAACCTTGAAGCAGTCGATTAAGGTATCCAATACTGAATCTGCGGGTTGTTCTGAGCGCGCAGCCAGAAGTTTTAACGTCCATTCATGGATTTTCACCATGATGCCGTCGTTATCTTTGGCATAGCGCGACTGATTCACCAGCTGTAATTCCAGGTTGCGTATTTTTTCGCGTAGCACTTCGACTTGGCGCTCTTGCAGTGAGACAGTGCGACCACCAAGTGCGGTCGTTAGCTTAAAGCTCGCAATCAGGTCTGGGTGGTCTTCGAAAAAGTTGGGATGATCTTCCAGATAGAGTGCAACAGCGTGGGCGTCTGGGGTAGTGGTCATGATGGCAGTCGGCAATCTCGAGTGAATTTCAGGAATTCCCGAATTGTATCTGGGTCTGAAACCGATGGCGCGAATAAAAAAAGGGCACCCTAGGGTGCCCACAAAACTACAGAGGAGATTAAATCGCAGAAAAAACCTGCAGACTCACAAACAGGCGATTCAAGAGATGATTAAGCGACGACCATATCCTGAATCAACCTGCCTTTAACAGCATCAAAAAATGTGACGTATGCCTAAGTTCAGTGCTTTGTCGCCATAACCCGGCTCGGAGTTATTACCGACGGTAAGTAAGCTGTTGGTTCCATTGTTAATGCGTCCCCATGCCGCATACAGATTGGTACGCTTAGACATGGTGTAGGTGTAGCCCAAAGCTACTTGGTTTGCATTACCTGTCATGGCGTCATCCCCATCTTTGAAGATGTAGGAAGCAATGAAGGTATGTTTGTTGAATGGCACCTGTGCACCGATCAGATAATCTTGGCTTTTACGACGAATAGGGGCGTATACCGCTTCATCGTTGTTAGTGACAGCAGCAAATAGTTTTGCAACTTTCACGTCCCAGTTGGCGGCCAGTATCCAGTTACTGATTTCTTTTGTTTTTGCTTGAGGGAGGGCTGTGGTGGTATCGGTATTTTTTCTTAGATAGCCCAATCGGACATTCACAGGAGCGCCGCTATAGTTGATGAAGGCTCCTAATTGACGGCTTCTGACAACGCTGTCGACTTGTTCGCCAAAACCATAGGCTGCTTCTGCACTGAAACCTGAAAATACGGGTGAGGTGTATTTCACAGCGTTATCCATGCGGATGTTTGAAGCGGGCATCAGCATGTTTTGAGCAGCACCGGCCATGCCAGCTGCGAAGGGATCACCGACCAACATGGTCAAGAAGTAAGGCGTGTATTGGCGGCCCATCGTGACTGTGCCCATATCGCTTTGTAAGCCGACAAAGCTTTGACGAGCAAAAGCGGAGTTGGCTTGATTAAAACCACCCTTATCGGCAGCGATACCGGTTTCCAAAACAAACAGGGCTTTCATGCCGCTGCCCAGATCTTCGGTACCTTTAAAGCCCAAGCGAGTACCCGATTGGGCGCCGCTGGTTAATTTATTAATTGCTCCCTTTGCAGTTCCTGCAGAGGTTAGGCCGGTCGGGCCACCGCTTTCCTGCACAAATCCCATATCCACTATTCCATACATCTCTATTGATTGTGCCTGAGCGGCACTGGCAAACGCGCCGGCTAATGCCAGCGCAACGAGTGACTTTTTCATTTTTGCATCCCCATATCGAAGTTTTGTTGAGAATCCGCTCGGGTCGGATTGGAGCAACATTAATTTCTAAAATGAAAACACTCGTAACTTCGGT
>JBEGSP010000004.1:0-3711 GCA_041179845.1 Pseudomonadota bacterium | reverse complement strand
AAAAACTGTAGTGAACGGTGTGACAGGTTATTACGTCGACTGTGTGCCGCAGTAATTTGCGATGACTATAAAAAAAACGGGCCTAGGCCCGTTTTTTTATATCTTAAATTTTTTAAGTTTTAGGTAGCGTCACGCCCTTTTGGCCCTGATACTTACCACCGCGGTCTTTGTAGGACGTTTCACACACCTCATCACTCTCAAAGAACAACACTTGCGCACAGCCTTCACCTGCATAAATTTTGGCGGGTAGTGGCGTGGTATTGGAAAATTCTAAAGTGACAAAACCTTCCCATTCAGGCTCGAACGGTGTCACATTCACGATGATGCCGCAGCGCGCATAGGTCGATTTACCCAAGCAAATAGTCAATACATTGCGGGGTATCCGAAAATATTCAATCGTGCGAGCTAAGGCGAACGAGTTCGGTGGAATGATGCAGACATCGCTCTTAATATCCACGAACGAATTTTCATCAAAATTTTTCGGATCAACGATCGTACTGTTGATATTCGTAAAAATTTTGAATTCGTCGGCGCAGCGTATGTCATAACCATACGAGGACGTGCCGTAGGAAACGATGCGATGGCCATTTTGCTCACGCACCTGGCCAGGCTCAAAGGGTTCGATCATCCCGTGGGACTCCGCCATCCGGCGTATCCACTTATCAGATTTTATGGTCATATCAGGTAGCTAAAAAATAAATCTAACTAGATTTTACGCGAAACTCCGACACTACGGCCCCGACCTACCTGAGTAGTACCCATGCAACGTACCTGAATAGAGTTTGCCTACTAAGATACGTACTAACTAGCAAAGACAAGTTCTGAGCAAGTACAGCGCGCATGCATTGCACTACGACTGAGTTATCTTTGCATGGACTCCCATACCTTCTGCAATCGTTTTACCGATACCGGCATCGGTGTCTTCAGCTCTTGCGCAAAGAGGGAGACCCGCAGTTCTTCTAGCATCCAGCGAAACTCGTGCATTTTTGGATCGCTGTGAGCGCCGCTCTTCAAAGCTCGCTGCCAAGGCATAGCGGCTTGCTGCCATTCGCTCATTAACCGCACATCACGTGTGGGATCCGTCCTCAACTTGTCTAACCTAACCTGCACGGCTTTCAAGTACCGCGGGAAATGAGCGAGTTGCCCATGCTCCGTCTCCACCACAAAACGTTTGTGTATCAATGACTGTAATTGCGCATGCATGTCGGCCTGCGCCGCCGGATGCGATTTGAGTGATTGGAGTTTTTTAGGCAGACTATGGTATTCACCTAAAATTTGTCCAATCAAGCGCGCTATTTCATTCACTAATAAATTCAACCGCGCCTTGCCTTCATCGCGGCGCTGATTAAATTCATTGGCATTCGTTGGCAGCGGTAATTGTAAGCATGCACGCGTCAAACCTGCTTGTATGATTTGATCGCGTAATTCTTCTTGCGAACCCAGTGCCATGAATTGCATACCCATTTGCTGCAAACCAGCGACATTTTTTTCCAGATATTTCAGCTGCTCTTTTAACTGCAGCGAAAATAAACGCTGCAGACCATGCTTATGGACGGTAGCGGCTTCATTCGGATCATCAAATACTTCAAGATCACAATGCGTTACACGATCGACTAAGGCAGGAAATCCAATCAGAGTTTGTTTACCTTGTTGAATCTCGAGTAATTCTGGCAAGGCATCAAACGACCAGGTTGTTAACTGTTGAAAATTAGCCGGCCCAGCCGCACTACGACTTTGTGTAGGCTTATGGCTAACCGCAGCATTCGAACCAACAACGCCCTCAACGGGTACCGCTTGCTCGGCGATTTTCTGAAACTGCTCGCGCGCCTGCATTCCCAACTCTGCTTGCAATGCCGAGAGATTGCGACCCATATCCAATTGTCTGCCGTGCTCATCAATGATTTTAAAATTCATGAAATGATGAGCGGGTAGTGTTTCAAGTTTGAAGTCGGAGGTTTTAATCACGACGGTGGTCTGGCTACGAACATCAGCAATGACAGCATCCAATAAACTACCCTGCCCGAATTTTTTTGCCTCATGTATACGATCACAAAAACCAGCTGCATAGTCAGGCAAAGGTACGCAATGACGACGTAATTTTTGCGGTAACGATTTCAGTAGTAAATGTGTTTTATCTTTGAGCATTCCTGGCACCAGCCATTCACAGCGCGCGAAAGACACTTGATTGAGTGAGTACAAAGGAACCGTCAACGTCACACCATCGCGCACAGCACCCGGTTCGAAGTGATAGGTGAGCGACATTTCAATGCCGGCCGTTCGCATCACTTTGGGAAATAAATCGGTGGTGACACCTGCTGCCTCATGTCGCATTAAATCATCACGACTGAGATAGAGTAGTTTAGGATCGTCTTTACTCGCCTTACGTAACCACTGCTCAAAATCGACCGTATTATGGATAGATTCGGGTAGTAATTTATCGTAAAAGGCAGCAATTAATTCTTCATCGACCAACACATCTAAGCGCCGTGATTTGTGCTCGAGATTTTCTATCTCACGAATTAATTTTTGATTGTGGGCAAAAAAAGGAGCGCGAGTTTCAAAATCGCCCTGCACCAAAGCACTACGAATAAAGATTTCACGCGCTTCAGCCGGTTGAATTTTTCCGTAATCCGTTCGACGTTGACTGTAAACCACCAAGCCATACAGGGTGGCGCGCTCATACGCAGATACTTGCCCACTCTTTTTTTCCCAGCGCGGATCACCCCAGGATTTTTTTAATAAATGTCCACCTACTCGCTCCAGCCATTCGGGCTGAATGTTGGCGATAGTTCGCGCAAACAAGCGAGAGGTTTCAACTAACTCACCTGCAACTACCCAACGACCTGCTTTTTTAGTTAACGCCGATCCCGGCCACAAATGAAAACGAATACCGCGCGCGCCCAAATACAGAGGCTCATCATCCGACTTATAACCCACGTTACCCAGCAGACCCGTTAACAACGCTAAATGCAGTTGCTCGTAGGTGGCTGCAGCTTCATTCATGCGCCAACCTTGCTCTCGAACCAGCGTGAACAATTGCGAATGCACATCGCGCCACTCACGTAAGCGCATTTGCGATAAAAAATTCTCGCGACATTGTTCTTGTAACTGACGATTCGATTTTTTATGATCTATCGCCTCCTCAAACCATTTCCATATTTTCAGGTAGCTGAGAAACTCAGATTTTTCATCGGCGAATTTTTTGTGTGCATTATCCGCTGCTGCTTGGGCTTCTGCAGGCCGATCGCGCGGATCTTGCACTGACAACGCAGCAGCTACTATCAACATCTCGGATAAACAATCATGATCCCGACCAGCAAGCATCATTCGGCCCACGCGCGGATCAAGTGGTAACTTGGCTAGTTGTCGGCCTAAGGTAGTGAGTTCGCGAACCTCATCCACTGCGCCTAGCTCTTGCAACAGCTGATAACCATCGGCAATTGCTCGACCTAAGGGTGGCTCGATAAATGGAAACTGTTCGACGTCGCCTAATTTCAGCGATTTCATCTTTAAAATAACGGCAGCTAATGACGAACGCAGGATTTCTGGATCAGTAAATTTTGGTCGCTGCAAATAATCGAGCTCGTCATATAAACGTATGCACACACCTGCCGCAACACGGCCACAACGACCTGCACGTTGATTAGCCGCTGATTGAGCGATCGCTTCAATCTGCAATTGTTCAACCTTGTTGCGGTAGCTGTAGCGTTT
>JBEGSP010000003.1:0-2906 GCA_041179845.1 Pseudomonadota bacterium | reverse complement strand
GTGCTTCGGCCAAAGTGAAACAGCAACTCAAAACATGGGAAGAGGCGGGGTATGGTAGCTACCCGATTTGCGTTGCAAAGACCCAGTCATCATTTAGTTCCGATGCTACGTTGCGTGGTGCACCGAGCGGGCATGTGGTGAATGTGCGCGAAGTCAAACTTGCTGCAGGTGCGCAATTTATTGTGATGATCTGTGGCGATATTATGACGATGCCTGGTTTACCTAAAGTACCGAGCGCAGAAAAGATTGATGTCGATGATAATGGCAAGATCATCGGCTTGTTTTGAACGATGTCTTTCCATTCACCACCCGCCATTCACCCTTTATCAGGAGCGAACATGATTCTTCGTAAACTAAGCTTATTTGGAGTAGCTATGTGCTTTGCCGGCGCTGTGTTTGCGCAATCGGTTGATTTTGTTGAGCCTAAAAATGGTGCTACGGTTGGCACAACCTTCAAGGTGAAATTTGCAGTTGAGGGTATGTCAGTGGCACCAGCGGGTGAAGTCACGCCAGGTACGGGTCATCATCATCTGTTGATAGACACAGCGGACATCGAAGAAAATGTAGCTATACCCATGGATGATAAACATCGGCATTTCGGTAAAGGGCAAACTGAAACTGAAATCACGCTCGCACCCGGCAAACATAAACTGACAATGCAATTTGCCGATGGCGCGCATCGCTCTTATGGTGCTAAGTTTCGTAAGACGATAGAAATTGAAGTGAAGTAAACGAAAAAAAGGCGGTAATTCAGTCGGTAAAGTAGCGCTATTGAGTTGAATTACGCCTTGTAGTTGATGGTGCCACCCAAGTTATTAAAACCGGAATCGATCTGCTTGTTTTTTAAATTGGTCGCCGGCGTGTAAAGTTCGACACGAGTGGTGGCAATGGATACTTTCTCAATCATTTTCTGCTGAGAGGCATCTGAGGCTTGTTTTATTTGGTTCTCTGGCAGGGGTGGCGGGCTCTCTTCTTTCGGTTTGTCTGCCACCGACCCGGCGCTACGGTTCGCATTTTGAGGGCCGATGCTGCGGTTAGCGACACGTTGGCCGTCGGGTGAATACGAATAGATTGCGGCGTACGAATTTATCTTGTCCATGCCATTCCCCCGAAAAAACCCAACGTCAGACGAGCTAACAAAGAGCTGACAAGTAATTTTAAGCTAGTTTCTTTAAAATTCCATATGGCTGCCGATTAATCGTTTAGTCTCTTTGCCTCTGAACGATGAAAAAATTCCTCTTATTGTTACTGATCACGATAGCTACCCCGGTATATGCCGAGTGGAAGCTATTGATAGTCACGCTACCTGGGGATTCTTACTACGTTGATCCGGCGACCAAAACCACCGGAGACAAGCCGCAAGTGACCACGATGCTCAATGGCCGTAGTCAAGAAACACGTACATCCAATAAAGTGGTGTGGGAAGCGGATTGCAAAAAGAAGCGAGTGCGGGCGCTCTCGCGAATTCGTTATCAAAAACGTTATTTTCAGGGTAAGGTGTTATTCAACGATCCCTATCCGGGCAATCCGGTGTATCCCTTGCCCGGCAGTCCTACTGAAAAATTATTTATTTACCTGTGTGGATTTAAACTCTCACGCCCACCGCGCTGAGTACTTACGGCATGGGTATGACGATACTTATTAATCACTGACCTTCATTCTGTTTCATACATTCTTCGTAGCGTTTATCTTTAGATTTAACCGAGCCAAATCGAAGATTGGGATTTTTGAAGACCCAATCAATTTCTGCGTACCAGGATTCCAACACCGTTTTATCTAACTGGCGCTGATTAGCGATTTGCCGCGCGTTATCTTTCATTTGATTTTTGGTATAGCCTTTTCTGCGTTCATCCACAAAGGCTTCCGTGTTGTTGGAAATCGATACGCACATGCTACGCACATCCGCACGGGCAGGCTGTAGGGCGCATAGAAACAGTAGGGCAATCAAGACACGCATTCAAGGACCTCTTTGGGTTTCGGAAGGTTTTATTGGATATCGACTCGGTATAATCGGCCGATAGTGTGCCAAGCTTTAGGCTTACCTTCTAGAGCTTGTCGGTCTTAGAATAATAAAAACAAGGAGACGTCGATGGTATCCAATCAACCCGTCTGGTTAGAAGTGGCCCTGAATGGCCCATGGTCGCGTCAGCGACAGCCCGGCATACCGGTGACAGCAGACGAAATTGTCAATGAGGCATTAGCCTGTGCTGCAGAGGGTGCATCCATCATTCACTTGCATGCCTATGATCCGATCACGGGTCGTCAACGGGATGATTACGACATCTATGCGCCCATCATTGAGCGCATACGCTCGCAATCCGATGTGATTTGCTATGGCACCTTGCCGTTTTTGGGTGATCAAGATGCGTTGAGTCCACTGACCGCGGCACAGCGATTTTCTGCCGTTGAAAAATTAGTTCGTGCGGGTTTGGTTGAATGGTCAGTGGTGGATCCGGGATCCACGCATATCGCCAATTATGACGAACTACCTCATGGCAAAGAAGGCTTCTTATATTCAAATCCTGAGAGTCATGTTCGCTATGGGCTCGAGTTAGCGCAGACCTTTGGTATTACCCCATCGTATGCGATTTATGAGCCGGGCTTCATGCGCTTAGGTGCAGCACTTCATCGAGCGTATGCGGGTGCACCGATACCTATCTTTCGTTTGATGTTTACGAGCCAGTTTACGTTTGGATTTCCTCCCAAGCCGTGGGCTATGCAAGCCTATTTGGAATTGCTGGCGTTGGAATGTCCAACTGCTCCGTGGATGGTGGCAGGCTTAGGCGTTGAAATCGATACGTTGATTGAGCCGGCAGTTGAGCGTGGCGGGCATGTGCGCGTTGGATTGGAAGATGCGCCTTTTGGTCATAGGATTAGTAACGTCGATCAGGTTCGCGCTGCTCGGC
>JBEGSP010000002.1:0-2568 GCA_041179845.1 Pseudomonadota bacterium | reverse complement strand
GCGTAACTCAGCATGACTGCACCGACATCATGCTTGCCAAACGTAATAGCGGAAGTACGAATGCCTATTTTGAGATCGTCGTCGCGATCGACCATGGCGTATTCCGTGTCATATGCCAATGCCCAAAACACATTCGCAATGAGGAGTACCCACGCTTCAGTAGGCACGTTGTTGAGTACGGCGGCATAAGCCATCGGTATGCCGAACCCAAATGCAATTCCCAAATAGGCTTGAGGTAATGCAAAAAAACGTTTGAAGTAAGGATAGCTACCAGCGACCAGCACTGCCAGTACCGATAATTCTCGCGTTAGTACATTCAGTGGCAGGATCAACGCGAATGAAACTAACGCAAAAATAACTGCGATGGCAACCGCTTCCCAAGCATGGAGTTGTCCTGAGGTGAGTGGCCGCTCTGCAGTACGTTTTACATGACGATCAAAATCGCGGTCAGCAAAATCATTGATAGCGCATCCTGCGGAACGCATCAGTATCGTGCCTACAGAAAAAATCACTATCAGCTGAGTATCAGGCATGCCGCCCGAGGCTAACCATAATGCAGATAGTGTGGGCCACAGTAGCAACAAGCTGCCTATGGGTTTGTCTAACCTGACTAATTTTGCATACAGCGCAAGTCGATGCATGACCGACTGAGTCGTGGATGTCATGGTAAAAAATTTATTCTTCTTCGAGTGCTGCGTCCGGCAGCATCTGCACACCTTGCAGTTTGCATGCCAGTATCGCTTGCCGCACTGCTTCAACTGCGGCGCGGCGCGTGTAGCTCTTGCGCCAAGCAATGACGACTCGTCGTGAGGGTACCGGCGCTTCGAAGGGAATGTAATTCAACATATCTTGGCTGCTGTTAGTAGTGGGTACCGATGCTTGAGGTAATACCGTAATGCCGATGCCCGAGGCCACCATGTGTCGTATGGTTTCTAGTGATGAGCCTTCAAATGTTTTTGCGATACCGCTACCACCAGTAGAGAAACGCGACATTTCAGGGCACACTTCCAATACCTGATCGCGAAAACAATGTCCTGCACCTAGCAGTAACATCGTTTCAGATTTTAGCTCTTCGCTATTAATATTTTTTCGTTTAGCCCAGGCATGATGACGCGGTAGCGCCACCATGAAAGGCTCGTCATACACAGGCTGCACCATCAGACCGTGCTGATTAAAAGGTAGCGCCATGATGGCGGTATCCAATTCACCCGCACGTAAGAGCTCAATTAATTTCACTGTGAAATTTTCTTGCAACACTAAAGGCATTTGCGGCACGGTGTTAATGAGCGTAGGAACTAATTGGGGTAGTAAATACGGAGCGATGGTGTAGATCACGCCTATGCGTAGCGTCCCGGATAAAGGATCGTTGTTCTGTTTGGCGATATCGCGGATGAAGGATGTTTGCTCCAGTACCCGCTCTGCTTGTGTAACGATTTGTGAACCCACCGGCGTTACACTAATTTCATTACCACCACGCTCAAAAATAGCAACGCCGAGTTCATCTTCGAGCTTTTTAATAGCGACTGATAGCGTGGGTTGAGCCACGAAGCAGGCTTCGGCAGCGCGGCCAAAGTGTTTTTCCCGCGCGACGGCAACGATATATTTCAGTTCTGTCAATGTCATGTAATTAGTGTCGCATAGTTGGTCGTTCAGTGTATGAAATCATACTTTTAAATAATCTTCGCGCGCACCCAACCAGCGCTGCAGATGCGCCTCTACCGTTGCGGGGTCATCCTGAAGTAGTTGCTGTGCGATGTCGCGCGCTGATTCAACCAGCCAGGTATCTGTTTCTAAATCAGCAAAGCGCAACATAGCTTGCCCGGATTGGCGTGCACCTAAAAATTCACCTGGCCCGCGAATTTCAAGATCGCGCCGTGAAATTTCAAAACCATCCGATAGTTCGCGCATGATGGCTAACCGCTGTTTTGCAATCGAACCCAGTGGACCTTGATACATCAATAGGCAAACGCTGGCAGCGGCACCACGACCGACACGTCCTCGTAGCTGATGCAGTTGCGATAAACCGAATCGTTCTGCATGCTCAATCACCATCAGTGAAGCATTCGGTACGTCGACACCGACTTCAATTACGGTAGTGGCTACCAAAAGGTCAATCGCGCCGGAAGCGAATTCACTCATTACCGCTTGTTTTTCTGCAGGCTTCATGCGACCGTGTACCAGACCAACAGATAAATCAGGCAAGGCGGCAGTAAGCATTGCATAGGTATCCGTCGCAGTTTGTAATTGCAAGGCTTCAGATTCTTCGATCAGCGGGCAAACCCAATACGTTTGACGCCCTTCTTTAGCCGCTGCATGCACGCGCTCCATCACTTCATTGCGTCGTTCTTGGGCGATCAGCCGAGTGACTATAGGTGTGCGGCCCGGAGGTAGTTCATCAATGACTGAGACTTCGAGATCTGCGTAATACGTCATGGCTAGGGTGCGTGGAATCGGTGTGGCTGACATCATTAACTGATGCGGCAGACTATCCAGACCTTTGTTGCGAAGCGTGAGTCGCTGCGCGACGCCAAAGCGATGTTGTTCATCAACGATGGCTAATCCTAATTT
>JBEGSP010000001.1:0-3747 GCA_041179845.1 Pseudomonadota bacterium | reverse complement strand
CAGTTTGTAATTGCAAGGCTTCAGATTCTTCGATCAGTGGGCAAACCCAATACGTTTGACGCCCTTCTTTAGCCGCTGCATGCACGCGCTCCATCACTTCATTGCGTCGTTCTTGAGCGATCAGTCGAGTCACGATAGGTGTACGACCCGGTGGTAACTCATCAATCACTGAGACTTCGAGATCTGCGTAGTACGTCATAGCTAGGGTACGTGGAATCGGTGTGGCTGACATCATTAACTGATGCGGCAAACTATCCAGACCTTTGTTACGAAGTGTGAGTCGTTGCGCGACACCAAAGCGATGTTGTTCATCAACGATGGCTAATCCTAATTTCGCAAATTCCACATCGTGCTGAATCAAGGCATGAGTACCGATAATGAGTTGTGCTTCACCTGATTTAATACGTGCACGCGCTTCTTCTTTCTCGCGTTTTTTTAAACTACCTGTGAGCCATGCGACTTGTATCCCCAAGGGTTCCATCCAGCCAGCGATTTTTCGAAAATGCTGTTCAGCCAGAATTTCAGTCGGAGCCATCAAAGCGGTTTGATAACCGTTGTCTATCGCTTGTGCAGCAGCTAATGCAGCAACGACGGTTTTGCCACTACCGACATCTCCTTGTAGTAATCGTTGCATGGGATATGGCATGGCGATATCCGTACGAATTTCATTCAGCACGCGTTGTTGGGCAGCGGTTAGCGTAAATGGTAAAGCGGCTGACAACGACGTAGTTAATGAACCTATCTTGGCCAGTACAGGGGCGCCTTGTTGTCGACGCGCTTGTTGCGCGCGTTTCATCGATAGCTGTTGAGCCAGTAACTCATCGAACTTCATGCGTATCCATGCAGGATGGCTACGCTCAATTAAGGCATGTTCATCAATGTCGGCGGGTGGGTTATGCAGCAGTCGTACGCTTTGTTCGAAGGGCATCAGTTTCAGACGCTCACGCAACGCCTGAGGCAGGGTGTCACTCCAGTCTATGCGCGCCATCGCTTTCGCAATCGCTGAACGCAGAATAGTTTGTGAGATACCTTCACCAGCCGGATACACCGGTGTTAGTGCCTCGGGTAGTGCGGAATCAGATGTAACGCTTTTTACTGTGGGATGAACCATCTCATTACCGAGAAAGCCGTGACGAAATTCTCCGCGTACGCGCAAGCGCTTACCTTGCGCCATTTGAATTGCCTGACTACCGTAAAAATTTAAGAAGCGCAGGGTTAAGGTGTCCGTATCGTCAGTCATTTTGACAATTAATTGCCGGCGCGGGCGATATTGCACATCGCAGTCAGTAACCACGCCTTCGACTTGCACGGCTTGTCCGTAGGTGTGACTGGCATCACGGATGGAGAGCAAGGTCGTTTCATCCTCATAGCGCATGGGCAGATGCAGCACCAGCGACATGTCGGTGGATAGCCCAAGTCGCGCAAACCGGTCAACGGTGCGTAAACTTTTTGTGGGGGTCTTTTTTTTTCGGGTAGCGGACATGTCGGACTGAGTTGGCAAGCGCAGCGTAGAATACCGGCTTTTGCTTATCTGCTGCAGCTTTCCTTACGTTGATAGTGCTGCGTATCTCGATGTATTCACTCACTGATTTCGATTTTAATCTTCCTGCCGAACTGATTGCGCAGTCGCCGTTGGCTGAGCGCACACAGTCACGTCTTTTGCACGTCCAGCCAGACCGGCTGATTGACGGGCTGTTTACCGATGTGTTGGCAACGCTGCAAGCAGGGGATGTCCTAGTCTTTAATGATACCCGGGTCGTGAATGCGCGTTTTTTTGGTGTCAAAGAAACCGGTGGGCGGGTTGAAGTATTGGTCGAGCGTGTGGTTGACACTACGACAGTCGTTGCGCAAGTACGTGCATCTAAAACACCTACGCCAGGTATGACGATGCGCTTGGCAGATGCGTTCGATGTGACTGTAGGTGAGCGCGTCGGTGAGTTTTTCACCTTGAGCTTTCCGGACGATGCCTTGCTACTGATGGAGCGCTATGGTCGCTTACCTTTGCCACCTTACATTGATCACGCCGCTGATGAATTTGATGCGCAGCGCTATCAGACCGTCTATGCCAAAACACCGGGTGCAGTGGCAGCACCCACTGCTGGACTGCATTTTGATGAACCCTTCTTGCAAGCACTGCGCGCCAAAGGTGTACGTATTGCGACGATAACTTTGCACGTGGGAGCCGGCACTTTTCAACCCGTCCGTACAGAAAATTTATCTGAACATCAGATGCACAGTGAGTGGTACAGCATTTCACAAGAAACCGTCGATATAGTGCACACAGCGCAGCGTGAAGGTAAGCACGTAGTCGCCGTAGGTACAACTAGTTTACGTGCACTGGAGTCAGCTTCAGTGTCAGGTACCTTGGTTGCGGGCAGTAACGACACGCGATTATTTATCACGCCAGGCTATACGTTTCATACGGTAACTCGATTAATTACGAATTTTCATTTGCCAAAGTCGACGCTGTTGATGTTGGTATCGGCATTTGCTGGCTACCAAAAAATGCGTGATGCGTATGCCCATGCTATCGAACAGCGCTATCGTTTTTTCAGCTATGGTGATGCGATGCTGCTGGAAAGGAATACCAACTCATGAAGTACACCTTATTAAAAACGGATGGTCATGCACGCCGAGGCCGTCTGGAGCTAAATCATGGAACGATAGAGACACCGATTTTTATGCCGGTGGGGACCTACGGTTCGGTGAAAGCGATGTCACCACTAGAGTTGGAAAAAATTGGTGCGCAAATTATTTTGGGAAATACTTTTCATCTATGGCTGCGTCCCGGTTTGGAGACGATTCGCGAATTTGGTGGTTTGCATCAGTTTATAGGTTGGAATAAACCGTTATTGACTGACTCTGGTGGATTTCAAGTATTTTCATTGGGAGAAATGCGAAAAATTAGTGAAGAGGGCGTGAAGTTTTCTTCACCAATTAATGGTGATCGTCTGTTTCTCTCGCCTGAAATTTCTATGCAAATACAGCGCGTGTTGAACTCGGATGTAGTGATGCAGTTCGATGAATGTACGCCGTATGAAATTGAAGGTCGACCCGCAACGCGGGAAGAGGCTGGGCAATCGATGCGTATGTCCTTGCGTTGGGCTAAGCGCTCGCTAGACGAATTTAATCGTGAAGAAAATCCCAATGCTTTATTTGGTATCGTGCAAGGCGGTATGTTTGAAGAGCTGCGCGATGAATCGCTCGCTGGCTTGAATGATTTAGATTTTCACGGTTTGGCGATTGGTGGATTGTCGGTGGGCGAGCCTAAAGAAGATATGCAGCGCATATTGGCGCATACAGGTCCGCGATTGCCGACGGATAAGCCGCGCTATTTGATGGGTGTGGGCACACCTGAAGATTTGGTCGATGGTGTAGCGCACGGAATCGATATGTTCGATTGCGTGATGCCAACCCGTAACGCCCGAAATGGTTGGTTGTTTACGCGTTTTGGCGACATAAAAATCAAAAATGCCCGTCACAAAAATGAGCAAATACCGCTAGACGAGACGTGCTCCTGCTATACCTGTCAAAACTTTTCACGCGCTTATCTGCATCATTTGCATCGCTGCGGCGAGATTTTGGGTGCTCAGTTAAATACGATTCATAACCTGCATTTTTACTTGCAATTAATGGATGACATGCGCTCGGCGATTGAAACGGGTGGTTTTTCGGCGTTTCGCCAGCGCTTTGCTGCAGAACGCGCAAGCGGCTTCTGAGTGCATTTAACTATCTGACAACGGACTT